>JADJJE010000019.1 GCA_016706685.1 Sandaracinaceae bacterium
GCAGCACGCGGTCGCTCTGCTCGCGCACGAATTCGGCGAAGGCAGGCCGGTCTTGGGCGCCGGTCACGAAGAGCACGCGGTCGGCCAGCTCGGGCATCTCGGCTTCCAGCCACGCTAGCAGCTCGGGGCCGGTCACCTCGGGCAGATCGATCTCCGAGACGATGGCGTCCACGCTGGTGCCCGAGCGGAGCAGCTCGATGGCCTCTAGGCCGTCACGCGCCGTGACCAGGCGGAAGTCTCGCCCGAGCAGCCGCGAGTACGCGCGCAGGATGCGTTCATCGTCGTCCACGGCTAGCAGCGACCACTGGAAGGCGCGCTCCATGGGCACCTCGATGCGGTGCCCTGGGATGTGCGAGGCCGAGCGCATCTGTTCCGGGCTGGGACAGGGCAGCAGGCACATGAACGTGGCGCCCTCGCCGTAGACCGAGTCCACCAGCAGGTCGCCGCCCAGGCGGTGCAGGATGGAGCGCGAGATGCTGAGGCCGAGCCCGGTGCCGAGCCCCTTCGCGCTTGGTGGTGAAGAACGGATCGAAGATGCGCTCGAGCTGATCTTGGGGGACGCCGCGGCCCGTGTCGGACACGCTGATGATGACCATCTCGCCGTCGCCGCGGGCGGTGATGCGCACGCGGTGCGTGGGGCGCTCCACCTCGTTCATGGCGTGGGCGGCGTTCACCAGCAGGTTGGTCAGCACCTGCGTCAAGCGGTGCTTGGGCAGCACCAGCGCCGGCAGGTTGTCGGCGTAGTCGCGCTCCACGATGGCGCGCGAGGCGAACTCGCGGCCCACCAGGCGCAGCGCGTGATCGATGACCTCGGGCACCGAGCAGATGTTGGCGGGCTCGTCGCCGTCGGCGCGCGCGAAGACGCGCAGGTCACGCACCACCGAGGCGATGGACCCGGCGGCACCCATGATGTCGTCCAGCACGCGCGTGATGGCCGGACCGCCCTCGCGCGACAGGATGGGCGTCACGCTCATGGAGAGCCGCGCCACCTCGTCGCTGGGCAGCGCCGAGCCGGACTCGGCCGCCATGCTCACCGCGCGGCTCGCGTCGATGAGTGGCTGCAGGTAGCGCTGTGAGGCCGCCACGGAGAGCATGATGGCGGACAGGGGGTTGTTGATCTCGTGCCCGACACCGGCCACCAGCGTGGCGAGCGCGGCGAGCTTCTCACTCTGCGCGGCGGTCTGCGAGAGCGCAGCGTGTTCCCGGCGCAGCTGGGCCCGCAGCACCAGCAGATCCAGGAAGACGGCCATGGCCTTCGGGTCTGCTACCGTGAGCACCACGGCGTCATCGCAGCCCGCGCGGATTGCGTCGAAGCGCGCCACGTCGGTGGCTGCCAGGTAGCCGAGCGGCGCCTGCCCGAAGTCCACCCGCGCGCTGTTGATGGCCGTGTCCGGTGAGCGCGGATCGAAGCGCAGTTCAACGCGGTAGTTCCAGGCCGGCTGATGGAGCGCGAGGAAGGGCCTGAGCTCATCCACGAGGCCCTCCGTCTGCGCCACGAGCAGCACGGCGATGCGGTGGTCGTTATCGGTCGTAGAATCCACGTGGAGCTCGGGGGGAGCCTATCAGATGCGCGTGTGGGGGCACTGCTGCATCTTCGTGCAGTCTCACATGCAATGAACGATGGCGCCCATTCGAACGAAACCCGCTCCTTGCGCGTAGATGCCCAAAGTGGACCCAGAGGTCAGCTTTCCGAGACGCCGCGCCTCGTGCCAGTTGACCACGGGCCCACACCCGCCGAGGTGCGCCACGGACTCGTAAGTGTGGACGGAAGCGTCCTGATCCAGGCCCAGGCACTCCGCGATGGCGGCGGATGTCCACCGCCTCGGCTGCACGGCACACAGGGTGTCGATACGGTGCGGGCTGATGCCCTCGGCCTGCGCCGTCTCTTCCATCGTGGAGACCCCCATCCGGACGGTCTCTTTCATCAGATAGCGTGCTCCCTCGCCATCGACACTCCCCAAGCGCGACTCGCCTCCCGCGCGATACCACGGGGGGTCGTTCGCGTCCCCGTCTCGGACGAAAGCGACGGACAAGTAGTGCTCCCCGTGGGTCACCCCGTGGATCGCCCCGACACGGAAGGGACCCTCGGCGCGCGTGACGACGAACGCGCTGGCTCCGTCGCCGAGTCCGGGCGACGCGGGGTGCGACATGGGGAAGGCGCGCAGCATGAGGTGCGACTGAGTCGCGAGCACGACCTTGGAGTGGCCCGACGCCACCAGTGCGACTGCGGTCTGCAGCTGAACCAGCGCGCTCGCACACGCAGCATCGACCCCGAAGGCAATGGCACGCCGAGCGCCGATTGCGTGCGCGACGTGGTTCGCCGAGGAAGGCGTCACGCGATCCGGCACCATCGTCCACGACAGCACGGTGTCCACCTCTTCGCCCCGGATCCCGGCGTCCGCCAACGCCGCACGGCCCGCTAGAGCCTCGGCCTCTCGGGAAGACATGGCGTCGTCCGCGACGTGGCGCTGCAACGCCCCGAGGAACGGGTCCGACCTCTCGGCGGCGATGAAGCGCGCCGACACCGCGCCCGCGTGGTCGCTCGTATGGACTGGGATGTCGACGAACGACCGATCGGAGGTCTCCGACATCCCTTCCGAGCGCGCCCGGAAGGCGGCCGGCCACGCGGAGTTGGTGCGAATCGTGTCGGGGAACCACACCCCGAGGCCGCTCACGTAGGCCGGATTCATCGCCCGCTGGCTCCCGTGGCGAGCATCGACATGTGCTGGAGCGCCTCCACGCGACCCCCGCCGCGGATGCGGCTCTCGCGATCGATGCGCACGTCCAGGAGCACGGGACCGCCGAATGGGGCCAGCGAATCGATCAGCTCTGCGGTGATCTTTCCCGGCTGCTCGACGACCGCAGCGGGCATACCCATGGCTCGCGCCCAGGACGCGAAGTCCACGTGCGGGGACTCCCACGCGTCCGCTTGGCCGAAGATCTGCTTCATCCCGTGGTGGACCATGTTGTAGCGGGAATCGTTGAAGACCGTGAACACGATGGGCAGGCGCTCGCGTACGGCCACCAGCGCCTCCATGCCCGCCATCTGCATGCCACCGTCGCCACACACGCAGACGACAGGGCGCGCTCGGTCCGCCAGCGCCATACCCACCGCGCCGGCGATACCAGAGCCCATGCTCCCGAGGTTCAAGTGGATCTGGAACTGATCGCTCGTCGTGGCGACGAGGTAGTGGAGCGCGAAGAGCATGTGCTCACCAATGTCGGTGATGAATCGGGCGTTCGGGCCGGCCGCATGCTGCACGTCGGCCAGCGCGCGGTGCGGGCGAATCCGAGGGGCATCGTCGCCTGCGAAGTCGGGGACGTCGAATGCCGACTGGCGCTTGATGGCGCGCAGCGCAGCGTGACACTTCCCGTTGCGCAGACCCTCCCGTGACGCCACGTCGTAGGCGGCCTCGGCGAACGCCCCCACGTCCGCCTGGATGGCGAGCGCCGTGGGGGCGTTCCGGTTGAACACCGCCGGGTTGATGTCCACGTGCACCAAGCGTCCGCTGGGTCCGATGTAGGGCGTCGGTCCCATCGACGTGTCATCGAGGTCCGTGCCCAATACGAGCGCGACGTCCACGGGCTCCGCCGTGTAGCGTCGAGCCCACATCGATGCCGCCATGCCGCCCGTGCGAAGCGAACGCGGGTGGAGCTCACTCACCACTCCCTTC
Organism: Sandaracinaceae bacterium; assembly: GCA_016706685.1. NCBI lineage: Bacteria > Pseudomonadati > Myxococcota > Polyangiales > Sandaracinaceae > Sandaracinaceae bacterium. Next base: position 3,675 of record JADJJE010000019.1, read on the forward strand.
GCTCGTGGGGTCGTCACGAACGGGACGTCGAGTAGATCGACGAGACGCTGCACGGAGGCCTCGTGGCCACGACAGGCGCCCCCGATGACGATCAGCGGGTGGGCCGCCTCCGACAGCCACTGCATGGCCTCGAGGGTCGCGGCGTGGTCGGGGGCCATGACATAGCGTTTGGCGGCTGGGACCACCGGCACTTCGGGGGCAGGCGCCGTCGCGCGATCGAGAGGCACGACGAGCAGCGCTGGTCCCGGGCTCATCGGTGAGGTCGCCAGGTCGAGCGCGGCCAGGGCCTGCGTGGCGGCCGAGCGCGCGTGACTCACTCGGATCCGACCGCGCGTGATGGGCGCGAGGATCTGCTCCACACCGAGTCCACCGGGCCCGGAGTCCTGTGCCAAGCATCCGCCATGGGACTCCCAGGGGACGTCCCCACAGATGACCAACATGGGTATGCGCTCGAGGCTGGCGGAGGCGATCCCCGTGACGGCGTTCGTGATGCCAGGGCCCGCGGTCACCACGACACAGGGCGTCTTGCCGCTCGCGCGTTGGTAGGCAGCCGCCGCAAAGGCGGCGTTGGACTCGTGGCGCGACTCGATGAGAGTGACGCCGGGTGTCAGGCGCAGGGCCTCGAAGATCGGGCACACCGGGCCACCGGGGATCCCGAAGTAGGTGTCGACGCCGCGGGCGACGAGGGCCGCGACCAGCCGCATCGCAGCGGCGTCTGGCGAAAGGGTCGATGTCGGGAGTGCGCCGAGGATGCCCCGAATGTCGGATTGGCGGTCCTCGAAGGGGTGGGAGTCGTCCGCGTGGGCAGGGTCGACGGATGGAAAGGCGGTCGGGGCGAGGGGGGAGGCTGAACGAGTCATGTCGCGCCCCACTGCAGACAGTATGCCAGTAGAGATTACTATCTCAACGGATGCTAAAATTCAGTAATTCCGAAATTTCAAGTCTTGACCTTTCGCCCAGCGCGAGGTTGGCCGCCTGGCCGAACCGGCGAGTCTGGGCGCCATGGCAGCGCCGGCTACCACCGGATGACGTGTCGACCGTCGTACGGGCCGTCCAGCTCGACCTCGAACGACCCCGTCACCCCCACCGACTCGAACGTCCCGATGCCGGCGCCCAGCATGTAGGACTCGATCCACCCGTACTCCTGCTCGAAGTGCATCAACGCGCTCCTCTCGCCGGTGCGCTCCAGACGCCAACGACCGTACGTCGCGGACTGCCTGCGCCCAGCGACGCCCTGCTGCAGCACACGGTAGGGGTCCTCATCGAGCAGCCTGAGCATCGTGCGGCCCAGCAAGCTGCGCGCGAAGTACAGGGCGTTGTCGCGCCCCACCTCGTGCATGCCGGCGTGCACATCCTGCGGCGATCGCAGCAGCGCGCCGGCGACCGCCACATGCTCCAGCAGCTCTCCTGCTGGGTACATGCGCAGCGGGGAGTACGTCTCGGGCATGAGTCGCTGGTACTCGCCCAGCTTGCCTGCGCGCTCGAGCACTCCGCTCACAGCGTTGAAGTACATCCCGCGCCACTTCGCCGATGGCGGAATCGTCGCCAACCGCACTCGCAGGTCACAGTACTCCGAGATCTCGTCAAGCAGGCGTTGGCGCTCATCCACGCGGCGAGTGTACTCCTCTTGGCCGGAAGTGCGGTGCGAAGTTTCCGTTCGGAGGAAACCCCCCGCTCGGGGCACGCCTAGTCCAGCTTGAAGACGCGCCGGGCGTTCTCGTGCAGGAACTTCGGCCACACCTCGGGCTTGAAGGGCACCTCGGGCATGTCCAGCATGATGCGCTCGAGCGACAGCCCCATGGGGAAGTAGCCCGCGTACATGATCTTGTCGGCGCCGCGCGTGTTGGCGTACTGCACGATGGCCTTGGGGTAGTGCTTCGGCCGGAAGGCGCTGGTGCAGTAGTACAGGTTCGGGTACTTGAGCATGAGCTTGATGGCCAGGTCCACCCAGGGTTCGGCGCCGTGCCGCATGACGAAGCGCAGCTCGGGGAAGAACCAGCAGACCTCGTCGATGAGCTCCACGTGCTGCGGCGCCATCGGGAGGCGTGGCCCGGGTACGCCGACGGTCAGCGAGATGGGGATGTCCAGCTCCACGCAGGCGGCGTAGACCGGGTACCACTTCTTGTCGTTGATGGGCACCTGGGGGCACAGGCCCGACGGGAAGCCCGTCACGCACTTGATGCCGTGCTCGCGGTGCAGCTGCTTGATCTTGCGCACCTCGTCCATGCCCATGTTGGGGTCGGCGCCGTAGCAGGCGAAGAAGCGGTCCGGGTGGCGCTTGATGGCCTCGAGGTTCTGCGACTTGTCCGTGTTCACGCTGATCATGGCGCGCGCGATGCCCCAGCGGTCCATCTCGCCCAGCGTGTAGGCCACGTAGTCGTCGTGCTTCCCGGTGTCCGGGATGTCCTTGAACATGTACTGCGCGGGCATCTTGAAGACGCTGCGGCTCTCCTCGTCGCGCAGCAGCGGCTTCATGGACTCATACCAGGCGCTGTTGTCCTCGCCGGGGATCTGCAGCATCAGGTCGATGGCACGGTAGTCTTTGGGGTCGGCAGGCAGCGACATGGGGGGCTCTTTCGGCTGGGACTCGAATACCGGAGACGCGGCTGGACAGCGGGGCATCCGTGAGATAGAACGTGTTCTACTTTATGGCGCACGGCGCGCAGCACGCAAGCCGTCTCGCACGCTACCACCCCCACCCAAGCCGCGGCAGCGCCGCAGCAAGAGGATTCCATGGCGGAAGTCACTCCCGAGGACCTGATCGAGCGGGCACGCAAGCTGGCCCCCACGCTTCGTGAGCGCGCCGACAAGGCGGGCGAGCTGCGCCGCACCCCGGACGAGACCATCGCGGACTTCCACGCGTTGGGGCTCTTCAAGGCGGTGCAGCCCAAGCGCTACGGCGGGTACGAGATGAACCCCAAGATCCTCTACCAGCTGCAGATCGAGCTGGGGAAGGGCTGCGCGTCCAGCGCCTGGGTGTTCGGCGTGCTCAGCGTGCACACCTGGCAGCTCGCGCTGTTCCCGAAGCAAGCGCAGGACGAGGTCTGGGGCGATGACCCGAAGACGCTCATCTCCTCGAGCTACATGCCCGTGGGCAAGTCCACCTGGCTGGACGATGGCGCGGCCTCGCTCAGCGGGCACTGGTCGTTCTCGAGCGGCTGCGACCACGCGCAGTGGATCTTCCTGGGCGGCTTCGTGCCCACGGAGGCCGGCAGCCCGCCCGACATGCGCACGTTCCTCCTGCCGCGCGCGGACTACGAGATCGTCGACAACTGGTTCGTGTCGGGCCTCAAGTCGTCGGGCAGCAAGGACATCCTCGTGAACAACGCGAAGGTGCCGGCCCACCACATGCACAAGTTCTTCGACGGCTTCCGCTCGAACAGCCCCGGCAACGAGGTCAACCCCTCGCCGGTCTACCGCTACCCGTTCGGGCAGATCCACGTGCGCTCGGTCAGCACGCCCGCGCTCGGCGCCGCGCTCGGCGCGCTCGAGTCGTTCAACGAGTACATGAAGACCAAGGTCTCGCAGGCCACCGGCGGCAAGGCGGCCGACAACCTGCTCAACAACATCGCCGCAGCCGAGGCCGCGGCCATCATCGACCGCGAGATCATCACGCTCGAGCGCAACTTCGACGAGATGTTCGGCTACCTCGAGCGCGGCGAGGCCATCCCGCTCGAGCGCCGCGCGCGCTTCCGCAACGACTCGGCCCGCGCCGTGAGCGCCGCCGTCGAGGTGGTGGACGCGCTGTTCACCGCGTGCGGTGGCCGCGTGCTCTTCCAGGGCAACGACATCAACCGCCACTGGCAGGACGTGCACGCCATCCGCGCGCACCACGCCAACGGTCCGGACAAGCCGGCGGCCAACTTCGGCGCCATGCAGTTCGGCAACAAGAACACCGACTTCTTCATCTGAGTCGAGAGCGACGAGAGAGCCCCCCATGAGTCTCATTCAGCAGCTCGGCTTCCTCGAGTTCGAGGTCTCGGACCTCGGCGCCTGGGAAGTGTTCATGACCAAGGTGCTCGGCACCCAGCTGGTCGACAAGGCCACCGACGGCAGCATGCGCTTTCGCATGGATGGCCACGGCTACCGCTTCGTGGTCACGCCCGGACCGCGCGATGACTTGAAGACCATGGGCTGGCAGGTGGCCGACGCGGTAAAGCTGGACGAGTGCGTGGCGCGCCTCACGGCCGCCGGCGTGGAGGTCACGCGCGGCAGCGCCGAGGCCTGCGCCGACCGGGGCGTTGCGGGCATGGCGCTGTTCCGTGACCCGGGCCGCATCCCGGTGGAGCTCTTCCACGGGCCCACGCTGGGCGAGCAGCCCTTCAAGAGCGAGCTCGTGGGGTCGCACTTCGTGGCCGACGAGCTGGGCCTCGGCCACCTGGTCATCTCCACGCGCAACCGCGACGAGAGCCGCGACTTCTACATGAACGTGCTGGGCTTCAAGCTCAGCGACCACATCGTGTGCGACATCGGGACGTACCATGTGGACATCGCGTTCCTGCACACCAACCCACGGCACCACAGCCTGGCCATGGGCGGACCCATGCCGAAGCGGGTGCACCACTTCATGCTGCAGGTGGCCAGCATCGACGACGTGGGCCTGGCCTACGACCGGGCGCGCGACCACGACGTGGTCATCGAGCAGGAGCTCGGCCGCCACCCCAACGACCGCATGTTCTCGTTCTACGCGCAGACCCCCAGCGGCACGCAGTTCGAGTTCGGTCACGGTGGCCGCATCATCGACGACGAGACGTGGGAGCCCACCACGTACAACGCCATCAGCGAGTGGGGGCACCGCCGCCCGCCGCGCAAGCGCCCCAAGACCGAGACCCCCGCCTGAGCGAGAGAGAGACTAGAGATCATGGTTGTACCGGCAGTGCCCGAAGGTAAGTACGTCGACGTTGGCTCCGGCGTCACGCTGCACCTCCACGATGTCCCTGCGGCCGAGGGCGTCCCCTACCGCGGCACCGTGCTCTTCATCCACGGCTCGGGCCCCGGGGCCAGCGGTTGGAGCAACTTCAAGGGCAACTACCCGGCGCTCAACGCGGCCGGCTACCGCACGCTGGTGCCCGACATGTTCGGCTACGGCTACAGCAGCAAGCCCACCGAGGGGAAGTTCTTCATGAGCGACCTCGCCACGCAGTTCGTGGGCATGCTCGACGGCCTCGGCATCACCGAGAAGGTGCACCTGGTGGGCAACTCCATGGGTGGCGCCGTGTGCATGCGGCTGGCGCTCGATCACGCCGCGCGCGTGGGCAAGCTGGTCCTCATGGCGCCCGGCGGTCTCGAAGAGCGCGAGACCTACATGAACATGCTGGGCATCAAGACCATGCTCGGGAACCTCACCGCGGGGCTCTCGCGCGAGAGCATGCGCGGCACCTTCGGGCTGCAGCTGTTCAACACGTCGCTCATCACCGACGAGATCATCGAGGAGCGCTTCCAGATCGCGGAGACGCAGCCGCCGGGCTTGCTGGCGCGCCTGCTGGTGAAGAACCAGGAAGCCGAGCTCGCCAACATCACCCAGGACACGCTGTGCTTCTGGGGCGTGAACGACAACTTCTGCCCCGTGTCGGGCGCGGCCAAGGTGGCCGAGCGCGTGCCCAGCTCGCGCACCGTCATCATCAGCCAGTGCGGCCACTGGGTCATGGTGGAGTACCCGAAGCTCTTCAACGAGACCACGCTGCGCTTCCTCAACGGAGACCTGGGCTGATGGATCAGGCCAAGATCGAAGAGCACGGAAACGCGCTGTACGAAGCCCTGCGCGCGCGCCACACGCTGAGTCCGCTGACCACGCGCTGGCCCGAGATCACCATCGCCGACGCGTACCACGTGTCGCTCCACATGGTGAAGCGGCGCATGAGCGACGACGGCGAGCAGATCATCGGCAAGAAGATCGGCGTCACCAGCAAGGCCGTGCAGGAGATGCTGGACGTGCACCAGCCGGACTTCGGCTACCTCACCGACCAGATGCTGTACGAGAACGGCGGCGAGATGCCCATCAGCCAGCTGCTCATCCAGCCGCGCGCCGAGGGCGAGATCGCGTTCAAGCTCAAGAAGGACCTGGTGGGCCCGGGGGTCACCAACGAAGACGTGCTGGCCGCCACGGACTACGTCATGGCGTGCTTCGAGATCGTGGACAGCCGCGTGAAGGACTGGAAGGTCCGCATCCAGGACACCGTGGCGGACAACGCCAGCTGCGGTCTGTTCGTGCTGGGGGCCGAGCACGTGAGCCCCGAGGGCCTCGACTTCCCCAACCTCCAGATGCGCGTCTACAAGAACGGCGCCCTGCTCAGCCAGGGCCTCGGCAGCGCCGCGCTCGGCTCGCCGGTCAACTGCGTCACGTGGCTGGCCAACACCCTCGGCGAGTTCGGCATCTCGCTCAACGCGGGTGACGTGGTGCTCTCCGGCTCGCTGGTGCCCCTCGAGCCCGTGGTCGCGGGCGACGAGATGCGCCTCGAGGTCGACGGCGTGGGCACCGCGGCCGTGCGCTTCACCTGAGGCCCCCCCGAGCCTCAGCGCTCATCCCCCCATTTTCCCGGCCGCACGCGCGGCGCAGCTCGAGGCAACCATGTCGAAGAAGATCAAAGCAGCGATCATCGGGTCCGGAAACATCGGTACGGACCTGCTCTACAAGGCCCTCCGCAGCGAGGTGATCGAGCCCGTGTGGATGGTGGGCATCGAGGAGGCCTCGGAAGGCCTCGCGCGCGCGAAGCAGCTGGGCCTCAAGTGCACGCACGAGGGCGTGGCCGGGCTCGAGCCGCACATCGTGGCGGACAACATCCAGATCTGCTGGGACGCCACCAGCGCCTACGTGCACGGCGCCAACAACGACATCGTCAAGAAGTACGGCGTGAAGATGATCGACCTCACGCCGGCGGCCATCGGGCCCTTCTGCGTGCCGCCCGTGAACTTGGCGGCCATGGTCGGCGAGCAGGCCCAGAACGTGAACATGGTCACGTGCGGTGGCCAGGCCACCATCCCCATGGTCGCGGCGGTGAGCCGCGTGCAGGCCGTGGCCTACGGCGAGATCGTGGCCACGGTGTCGTCCAAGTCGGCGGGCCCGGGCACCCGCAAGAACATCGACGAGTTCACGCGCACCACGGCGCGCGGCGTGATGGAGGTGGGCGGCGCCAAGGAGGGCAAGGCCATCATCATCATCAACCCGGCCGAGCCGCCGCTCATCATGCGCGACACGGTGCACTGCCTCACGGTGGACGAGCCCGACCAGGCCGCCATCACCAAGTCCATCCTCGAGATGGTGAAGGAAGTGCAGCGCTACGTGCCGGGCTACACGCTCAAGAACGGCCCCGTGTTCGACGGCAAGCGCGTGTCGGTGTTCCTCGAGGTGGAGGGCCTCGGCGACTTCCTGCCCAAGTACGCCGGCAACCTGGACATCATGACGGCCGCCGGGCTCCGCACGGCCGAGATCTTCGCTGAGCGCATGCTCGCAGACGCCGCCGCCTGAACCCCGCCTCGCAGCAAGCCGCAGTAAGAAAGACCACGCCATGAACCTCAACGGCAAGAGCATCATCCTCCACGACATGTGCCTGCGCGACGGCATGCACCCGCAGCAGCACCAGATCACCGTCGACCAGATGGTGCAGACGGCCACCGCGCTCGACGAGGCGGGCATGCCGCTCATCGAGGTGACGCACGGCGACGGTCTCGGCGGCGCCTCGGTGAACTACGGCTTCCCGGCGGCCAGCGACGAGGAGTACCTCCGGGCCGTCATCCCCAAGATGAAGAACGCCAAGGTCTCGGCGCTGCTGCTGCCCGGCATCGGCACCGTCGAGCACCTGCGCATGGCGCTCGACTGCGGCGTGAGCACCATTCGCGTGGCCACGCACTGCACCGAGGCCGACGTCTCAGAGCAGCACATCAAGCTGGGCGCCAAGCTGGGCATGGACACGGTGGGCTTCTTGATGATGGCCCACATGATCTCGCCCGAGCACGTGGTGGCGCAGGCCAAGCTCATGGAGGACTACGGCGCCAACTGCCTCTACATCACCGACTCGGCCGGCTACATGCTGCCGGACGACGTGAGCGCGCGCATCGGGCTGCTCAAGTCCAAGGTGAACCCGGGCACGCAGGTGGGCTTCCACGGGCACCACAACATGCACATGGGCATCTCCAACTCGCTGGCGGCCATCGAGGCGGGCGCCGACCGCATCGACGGCTCCACCGCGGGCATGGGCGCGGGCGCGGGCAACACGCCGCTCGAGGTGTTCGTGGCCGTGCTGGAGCGCATGGGCGTCTCCTCCGGCGTGGACCTCTTCAAGATCATGGATGTGGCCGAAGAGATTGTGTACCCGATGATGCACCACAAGGTGCGCACGGACCGCGACTCGCTCACGCTGGGCTACGCGGGCGTCTACTCGTCGTTCCTGCTGTTCGCCAAGCGCGCCAGCGCGAAGTACGGCGTGCCCTCGCGCGACATCCTGATGGAGCTCGGGCGCCGCGGCACCGTGGGCGGCCAAGAGGACATGATCGAGGACCTCGCGCTCGACATGGCGAAGGCGCGCGCGGCCGCGAGCGCAGAGGCCGAATGACCGAGGCGAGCACGTCGAGCGAGAGCCCCGAGCTGCGTGAGTTCCGCGCGGAGATGCGCGCGTTCATGCTGGAGGAGGCCCCGGCGAGCCTGCGCGGCACGTCCCCCTGTGGCCCGTTCGATGGCTACTGGGGCGGCAAGCTGCATCCGCCCGTGGACCCCGACGTGCTGCGCTGGCGCGACGTGACGCTGGCGCGCGGGCTCACGGCGCCCACGTGGCCCAAGGCCTACGGTGGCGCGGGGCTCACCTACGAGCACGCCAAGGTGCTGTACGACGAGATGCGCGTGCTGGGGCTGCCGCGCCCGGTGGTGGGATTCGGCTTCGCCATGATCGGGCCCACGCTGCTGCAGTTCGGCAACGAGGCGCAGAAGCTGGAACACTTGCCCAAGATCTGCGCGGGTGAGATCCGCTGGTGCCAAGGCTACAGCGAACCCAACGCGGGCTCCGACTTGGCCAACGTGCAGCTGTCGTGTGAAGAGGACGGGCCGGATCACTTCATCCTGAACGGGCAGAAGGTGTGGACCAGCCACGCCGACCGCAGTGACTGGATCTTCTGCCTGGCGCGCACGGACCGCCGCGCCAAGAAGCAGAGCGGCATCACGTTCATCCTCGCCGACATGCGCAGCGAGGGCGTGACCCCGCGCAAGATCGAGCTCATCAGCGGCGCTTCTCCGTTCTGCGAGACGTTCTTCGAGAACGTGCGCGTGCCGCGGGCCAACGTGGTGGGCGAGGTGAACAGCGGCTGGACGGTGGCCAAGGCGCTGTTGGGCCACGAGCGCTCCATGATCGGTCAGTCCATCGGGCGGGACCCGGGCTCCACGCAGCGCGAGCTGGTGAAGCTGGGGCGCACCCACCTCCGGGCGCCCGAGGGCCCGCTGCCGGATCCGCTGCTGCGCGACCGCGTGGCGGCGGTGTCCATGGAAGAGGCGGCCTTCCAGCTCACGCTCGACCGACTGGCGCAGAGCCGCGCGGCGGGTGGGCCCGGGCACGAGAGCTCCATCATGAAGATCGTCGCCACCGAGCTGAAGCAGCGGCGCTTCGAGACCGGCATGGCGCTCGCGGGCGCCGCGGGGCTGGGCTGGGAGGGCGACGCCTTCGACGACGAGGACCTCGCCTACACACGGGAGTGGCTGCGCTCGCGCGCCAACACGATCGAGGGCGGGTCGAGCGAGATCCAGCTCAACATCATCGCCAAGCAGGTGCTCGGCCTGCCGGAGGGCAAATGAGCGTCGTCGTGAGCAACGGTCAGGAGACGCTGCGGCTCGTGCTGGACGAAGAGCAGCTGATGCTGCGCAGCACGGCGCGCCAGTTCGTGGACCAGCACGCCCCCGTGGGGCGCCTGCGCACGCTGCGCGACACGCGTGACCCGCGCGGCTTCAGCGACGACCTGTGGCGCGAGATGGCGGGTCTCGGCTGGCTGGGTCTGCAGCTGCCCGAGGCGCACGACGGCCTCGGCCTCGGCTTCTTCGACCTCGCCGTGGTGCTGGAGCAGTGCGGCCGGCGCCTCATGCCCGAGCCGCTGGTGTCCACGCTGCTGCTGGGCGCACAGGCCTTGTTGCTGGGCGGAAGCGAGGCGCAGCAGGCGGCCTGGTTGCCTGGGATCGCGGGTGGCGAGAAGCTCGTCACGCTCGCGTTCGACGAGCTCGGCGCGCGCGGCAACGCCCATGCGGGGCTCGCCACGGCGAAGCGCACCGGCGACACGTTCGTGCTGAGCGGCACCAAGGTGGGTGTGTTGGACGCTCACGTGGCGGACCTGATCCTGGTCAGCGCCAAGGTGAACGGGCGGGTCGCCATCTTTCTGGTGGACCCCACCCGGAAAGGGGTGACGGTCACGCGCCACGTGGCGCTCGACCTGCGCAACGCGGGCACGGTCATGCTGGACGGTGTGCAGCTCGGCGCCGACGACGTGCTCGGCGGTCTCGACGGCCTCGCGTTCGGCGCGGCGGTGCTGGAGCAAGTGCTCGACCGCGCGCGCATCGGGCTCGCGGCCGAGATGCTGGGGGCCATGGAGCAGGCCTTCGAGGACACCATCAGCTACCTCAAGGAGCGCGTGCAGTTCGACCGCCCGCTCGGCTCCTTCCAGGCGCTGCAGCACCGCGCGGCGCGGCTCTACACGAGCATCGCGCTGGCTCGCTCTGCGGTCGTCGCGGCGGCTCGGACGGTGGACACCAGCCGTGACCCGCGCGAGGTGGCCAAGTTCGCGGCGCTCGCCAAGGTGCGCGCTAGCGAAGCCTTCTACGACGTGGCCCGCGAGGCCATCCAGATGCACGGCGGCATCGGCATGACCGACGAGCACGACATCGGCTTCTACCTGAAGCGAGCGCAAACCACGCTCGTGAGCTTTGGCACCAACGACGCGCTGCGGGCGCGCTGGGCCGAGCTCAACGGCTACTGACACCCGCCCGGTCCACGGGCTCATTCACGACAGCGGAGAGACAGCCATGAAGCGGTACGAGAACAAGAACGTGGTCATCACGGGGGCAGCGCAGGGCATCGGTCAGGCGACCGCGAAGCGCATCGCGGAAGAGGGCGGCAGCGTCGCGCTGATCGACATCAAGGGGCTCGAGAAGACCCACAAGATGGTCGAAGACCTGGGCGGCAAGGCGTTCAGCTTCGAGTGCGACGTGACCGACGGCGTGAAGGTCAAGGAGACCGTGGACGCGGCGGCCGAGGCGCTGGGCGGCTTCGACACGCTGTTCCACATCGCGGGCATCCTGCGCACCTACCACACGCACGAGATGACGTTCGAGCAGTACCACTCGATCATGAACATCAACATGCACGGCACGTTCTACGTGAACCAGGCCGCGCTCCCGCACCTGCTCAAGAACAAGTACAGCTCCATCACCAACATGGCCAGCACCGCGGCCATCGGCAGCCACCCGTGGATGAGCGCCTACGCCGCGTCCAAGGGCGCCGTGGTGAGCTTCACGCGCGCGCTCTACATCGAGTACGTGAAGCAGGGCCTGCGCGCCAACAGCGTGGTCGGCGGCGGCATCGCCACCAGCCTGCACTCGGACTTCAAGGCCCCCCCCGGCGGCGACCTCAAGCTGCTGGCCGGCGCCATGCCGTTCGTGGGCTTCGCCAAGCCCGAGAAGATCGCGTCGGTGTTCGCGTTCCTCGGCTCGGACGACGCCCGCTTCATCAACGGCACCGAGATCCGCGCGGACGGCGGCGCGCTCTCTTGAAGCCTGCCGGGGCGCCTCGCGGGGCGCCCCTCTCGCGGCCTCAGGTGAAGGTTTACGGAGGGTTTCGCTCGTGGTCTACTCGCCCACTATGACGCTTCGGTTGCGCTGTCTGCTGGCGATGGTCGCCCTCTCGTTCGCTGTGCCCGCCACGAGCGCGCGCGCCAACTCCGAGCCGCCCAGCGTGCACGGCGCGCGCTACACCGGCACCGGCGGCCTCGGCGCGGCCTTCGTGGAGGGGCCTCCGTCGGTGTTCCACAACCCGGCAGGCCTGCTCTCCATCGACAAGTTCGAGCTCACGCTGGGCTTCACCACGCTTCTGGTCACGTACAACGCGCCGTTCGGCGGTTACGGCTCCGAGCAAGACAGCCCGCCGCTCATCGGTCCGCTGCCCTTCCTGGGCGCTGGCTTCCGCGTCGCGGAGGACTGGGTGCTGGGCCTCAGCCTCTACATCTCGGTGGGCTTCGGCGGCAACTTCGACAACATCGGGCTGCTCACCGAGGGCGCCACCTACATGGAGGACCCCGAAGGAAACCGCATTCCCACGGGCGTGCAGGATCCGTTCGTGCCCGACGTCCCGGTGGACCAGTCCGTGCAGCTCTTCATCGCCGAGCTGGCCATCCCCGTCGCCTGGGAGCCCATCGAGGGCTTGCGGCTGGGCCTCGCGCTGCGCATCCCCTACGGCAAACTTCAAAGCCGTGGCGTTCCAGGACATCGTGGGAACGTGGGCGCCCGCCGAGCAGACGGTGGCGGGGTTCGGGACGCCCGGCATCTTCATCGGTGCGCAGTACGACATCAGCGATGTGGTCACCATCGGCGCGGCCTACCGCAGCAAGGTGCGCGTGCACATGTCGGGGCGAGTCGAGCTGCCCGAGGGGCTCGGCGCCATCGCCGCGGGCATCCCCGCCAGCTTGGCGGCGGAGACCGACTGGTTCGTCCCTCACATGATTCGTGCCGGCGTGGCGTTCCACCTCATGGACCGCAGGCTCATGCTCTCCCTGGAGGGGCGCGTCCAAATGCACGCCACCGCCAACCGGAACCTCACGTTCGCGTTGGATAACGACCGCGAGGGCATGGAGGGCGGGGTCGACCCGGCAGCGTGGCGCCTGGCCCAGGCCACGGGCCTCGATCAGTTCCGCAGCAACTTCGCGTGGAAGAACGTGTACCTCCTGGGAGCCGCGGCCGAGTACGACATCTCGGACAACTTCCACTGGCGCTTCGCCACCACGTGGGGAATCAACGCCACACCAGCTAGCACTGTCACCCCCTTCTCACCGCCTCCGAGCAACCGCTCCTGGCAGATCGCCACGGGGTTCGGCGTAGACATCGGCCACCTCGTGATCGACGTCGGATTCGCCGCCGGGCTCGGCCCCACGGCCGTCATTCGCACCGACGACGTGAACAACTGCTCCAACCGAGACATCGTCAAGGGCGGCTGCAACGGCAACTACTCCATCAACTCGTGGTTCATGGGGTTGTCGGGCACCTACCGGCTCTGAGCGCTTCGAGGTCGGCGGGCTGAAGCTGTCCCGACGGCGGAGAGTGCTTGCTGCAAGGGGGATTTGGGCACCCCGGGTTGAAACCCGGGGCAGCATCCCAGGCCCTGTCAGGAGCGGAAGTCCAGCCCCTAGCGGGCCCGGACTGGGCCGTTTTGCGCAGGAGAAGTGTGGAGGTCCAAGCGATGGATGGTGCTGAGTTCGAGACACATTCAGCTTTGAACCACACAGTCCGCGCCCGGTAGGGGGCGGACTTCCGCAGTTAGTCCATGCCAGGGATGCTGCCCCGGACTTCAGTCCGGGGTGCCAATCTCCATTGAATCAAGCCCGATTCATACAGGCCAGAGCTTGCGAAGAGTCCCGCCAGCGGTTCGCGCGCCTCAGCGAGCGCCGCGCACGAACGGCTGGTACTCGGCCTTCCAGGACCGCTCCTGCACGAAGCCCTTCACGTCATCGGGGATGTCCGTGCGCATGGCCACGCCGTCGGCGATGGCCTGCCGGATGACGGCCTCGGCCACGATGAGCGAGGTCTGGCGCAGGTCGCTGACCGGCGGGTAGATCAGGCCGCCCTCGACGTAGCGACCGATGGTGTACTTGGCCAGCGCCTCGGAGGCCGCCATCACCATGTTGTCGGTGATGCTCTTGGCGTCGCTCAAGATGGCGCCGAAGCCCAGGCCCGGGAAGATGAAGGCGTTGTTGCCCTGCCCGATGGGGTGCGTGACGCCGTCCATGGCGACGGGCTCGAACGGGCTGCCAGTGGCCACGATGGAGCGACCTTCGGACCAGTGGAAGATGTCGACCGGCTCGGCCTCGCAGGAGCTGGTGGGGTTGCTGAGCGGGAAGATCACCGGGCGCGCGTGGTTGGCGGCCATGGCGCGGATGATGGCCTCGTCGAACGCCTTGGGGCGACCGGACAGACCCAGCAGCACGGTGGCCCTCGACTCGCGGATGGTCTCGAGCAGCTCCGGGGCCTCGCCCGTGAACTTCCAGCCCGCGATGTCGGCCGGGTCCTGCGCGTAGTCGTGCTTGTACTCCTCCATGCGGGAGCGGCCCTTCACGAGCAGCCCGCCGCTGTCCAGCACCAGCACGCGCTTCTTGGCCTGCTCGGGCGTGAGACCCGCGCGCTCGAGGCCGCGCCGGATGGCCCAGGCCACGCCCACGCCGCCCGCGCCAGCCCCGTGGATGACCACCGTCTGGTCCGCGATGGACTCCTTCTTCAAGCTGCACGCGCTCAGCACGCCGGCCAGCGCCACGGCGCCCGTGCCCTGGATGTCGTCGTTGAACGAGGGCACCACGTCACGGTAGCGCTCCAGCACCATGAAGGCCGAGTCCTTGCTCAGGTCCTCCCACTGGATGACCGCGTTCGGCCAGCGCGACTTCACCGCCTCCACGAACTGGTCGAAGAACTTGATGTACTCCTCGCCGCGCAGGCGCTTCTGACGCACGCCCAGGTAGTCCGGGTCGTTGATCAGGTCGAGCCGCTCGGTGCCCACGTCGAGGCACACCGGCATGGTGTGGAACGGGCTCACGCCGCCGCCCACCGTGTAGAGCGCCAACTTGCCGATGGGGATGGCGAGGCCGCCGTAGCCCTGGTCGCCGATGCCCAGGATGGCCGACGCGTCCGTGGCCACGATCATGCGCACGTCCTCCATCGGGTAGCAGTTGAGCGCCGGGATGGCGCGGTCGATGTTGAGCGGCGAGAGCGAGATGCCGCGCGGGTTCTGGTAGAGCGCGCTGAACTGCTGCACGGCCAAGCCCACGGTGGGCGTGTAGACGATGGGCAGCATCTCCTCGAGGTGTTGCTCCAGCAGCTTGTAGAAGAGGATCTCTTGCCGCTCCTGCAGCGACCGCAGGTACTGGTACTTCTCGATGTCGTCCGCGATCTGCTGGTAGCCCTTGTAGACACGCGCGACCTGCTGCTCGATGGTGTTCACCTGCGGAGGCAGGAGGCCGTCGAGCCGCAGCGCGACCCGCTCTTCGTGGCTGAACGCCGTGCCCTTGTTGCAGAGCACGAGACGCAGGAGGGCGATACCGTCCTGGTACACCTCCATGTAGTTGCGTCCCTGGTCGTCCTTCTTGAGGTCAAAGAGCGGGCTGATGCGCTTGCGTGCCATTCGAGTGCAGTCTTTCTAAGGGGCCGAGGAGAAGCCGAGCGTCAGTTCTTCTGGATGCGGGCGCAGATGGCCTCGCCCATGGCGGTGGTGCCGAGGGACTTCGCGCCGCCGCCAAGGTCGCCGGTCCGCAGCCCGTCGTCCAGCGCTTGCTGCACGGCGGCCTCGATGGCCAGGGCCTCCACGTCCAGGTCAAGGCTGTGACGCAGCAGCATGGCCGCGCTCAGGATGGTGCCCAGCGGGTTGGCGATGCCCTTGCCCGCGATGTCCGGCGCCGAGCCGTGGATGGGCTCGTAGACGCCGAGCTTGGTGCTGCCCAAGGAGGCGCTCGGCAGCAGGCCCAGCGAACCCGTGAGCACCGCGCCCTCGTCGCTGAGGATGTCGCCGAACATGTTCCCCGCCACGATCACGTCGAACTCGCTCGGGTTGGTGACGAGACGCATGGCGGCGGAGTCCACCAGCTGGTGCACCAGGGTGATGTCCGGGTTCTCGGCGCCCACCTCGGAGGCCACCTGCCGCCACACCTGCATGGTGGCGAGCACGTTGGCCTTGTCGATGCTGGTGACGTGCTTGCGAGCGCGCTTGCGCGCGATCTGCATGGCCAGCTCCACGATGCGGCGAATCTCGCTCTCGCGGTACACCATGGTGTCGAAGCCACGGCGCTCACCGTCGACCATGTCCTTGCCCTTGGGCTGACCGAAGTAGATGCCGCCCGTGAGCTCGCGCACGAAGACGAGGTCCACGTTGGCCAGGCGCTCGGGCTTGAGCGGCGAGGCGTCCTCGAGGCCGCGGAAGATCTTCACCGGGCGGATGTTCGCGAAGAGACCCAGCTCCTTGCGCATGGCCAACAGGCCGCGCTCGGGGCGGTCCGCCGCGTTGGGGTCGTCCCACTTCGGGCCGCCCACGGCGCCCAGCAGGATGGCGTCCGCCGACTTGCACGCCTCGATCGTGTCGGGCGGGAACGAGTTGCCCGTCTGATCGATGGCGATGCCCCCCAGCAGTGCCTCGCGGTACGTGAACTGGTGGTTGAACGTGGATGCCACGGTGTCGAGCACCAGGCGGGTTGCGCTGACGATCTCGGGGCCGATGCCGTCGCCGGGGAGGGTTGTGATCTTGGCTTGCATGATTCCGTATTGCGGGAGGTCGCGAGTGATAGCAGCCATCGCGAAGGAGGGCGACTGTACTGGTGGCGCCGGTTCGGGCGATACGACGTACTGTGTGCGCGGATACGCAACGCATGCGTCCTAGCAGCGCATGGGACTTGTGACCGTCTCCAAAAGGTGGTACGATCCAGATCAATGTGGTGCGAAATATCCGGGCACACTGTGCCTCGGGGGATGGTAGCCAGGTGGTTCGTTGCCGCCTTGGTCGCTGTAATCATTTCATTTATCGCATTGCCGCAGCCCGCTGCGGCGCAAGAGGAGGACGCCCGGCTCCTCTTCGAGCAGGGTCGTGAGGCCTACAGCGCTGGCCGCTATGGAGACGCACGGGATGCTTGGGTCTCCGCGCACGAAGCAAGCGGCCGAGCCGACCTCCTCTACAACATCGCCCAGGCTTACCGCGGCCTCGGCCTGCCCGTACAAGAGCTGGACTACTTGCAGCGCTTCGTCGCGGCCGTGCCCGTCACGCACCCCAGCCGAGCGCCCGCTCAGACGCGCGTGGAGGCGCTCGAGGCCCGCATCGCGGACACGTTCATCGTGCTGACCGAGGTGCCCGCCAACGCCGACGTGCTGTTGGATGGTGCGCCCATGGAGCAGCAGGGCGCGACGCGCTCGCTCAGCGTCATGCCCGGGCCCCATCAGGTGGTGGTCGTGCGCGACGGCTTCCTCCCGTTCCACGCCACGGTGGACGCCGTGGCTGGGCGAGCCACGTCGGTGACGGTGCGCATGGAGGAGCGGCCCGTGGCGCGCGCTCACCAGGCGGATGGCATCACGCGCGGGCTCTGGGTGAGCGGCGGTGGGCTGCTCGCGGCGGGCGCGGTCAGTGGAGGGGTGGCGTTCGGTCAGGCCGACGGAACGCTCGAGACCTCCCGGCGCGCGGACCGACTGCGACGCGTGGGCTACGCGGCGGACGGCATGATGGCGGCGGGCGGGGGGGGCAAAGGGGGGGGGGAACAAAAAAGGGGGGAAAAAAAAAGGGAAAAAGGAGGAAAAAGAAAAAAAAAAAAAAAAAATGGCATCGTTCTGGGCGTCGTGGGGCTCATTCGCTACATGCGTAGCGAGGGGGACGCGCCGAGCGAGGCACCCGCCGCGCAGGTCGGCTTCGGCGTGGGGCGCGACGGCGTGGCCTTCACCGTGGAAGGGGCGTTCTGAGCCATGCGTGTACTCCTCCTCTCTGGGCTGAGCCTGTGGCTGCTCTCGCTCGTCGCTGGCTGCAGTGTCTTGATCGACGCGCGCTTCGACCAAGACGGCGCAGGGCCGCTGTGCGTGGATGACGACGACGGCACCCCGTGTGAGCCACTGGGCGTCAGCGGTGAGTTCATCTGCGTCTCCGACGCCTGCACCTCCTCGTTCTGCGGCGATGGGTTCGTGGACGCGCGCCGTGGCGAGGCCTGCGACGACGCCAACACGGTGAGCGGGGACGGCTGCGAGCCCTTCGACTGTACGCCATCGTGCGCCCTGGACGCCGAGTGCGACGATACGCAGCCTTGCAACGGGACCGAGAGCTGCGTGAGTGGCGCCTGCGTCGCCGGCTCCGCGCTGGCCGACGGCGAGGTCTGCGGGACGGAACTCGCCTGCCGCGGCGGCAGCTGCGCATCGCTCTTGTGCGGCAACATGATCATCGACCAGGGCGAAGACTGCGACGACGACAACCTGGTGGCGGGTGACGGCTGCGAGAACGACTGCACGTTCACTTGTTCTGAAGACGGAGACTGCCGCGCCATGGACATGGACGTGTGCGATGGGAGCGAGACGTGCGACCTCGCCACGCACCGCTGCGTCCCGGCTGCGGCCCCCGACTGCGATGACGAGGAAGCGTGCACGGTGGACACGTGCGACCCCATCGACGGTTGCCGCAACGACTCGAGCTCGTTCGACCGCGACGGCGACGGCTTCTTCTCGCCCACGTGTGGCGGGAACGACTGCGACGACTCTGCGGCCACCACGTTCCCGGGAGCCGCCGAGATCTGCGCCGACGGTGTGGACAACGACTGCGTGGGCGGCGATGGAACCCAGCCCATCAACTACTATCCGGACTGCGACGGCGATGGGTACGCAGCGCTGGGCAGCACGCCCACCCTGACGTGCATACCCCCCTCCCACGGCCCGCAGGGTTGCTCGGGCGGAGGCTGGACCACGCGCACGCCCACCGCAGGAGCACAAGACTGCCGTGACGACCTCGCCGTGGTGGTGCCCGGGGCGGGGTTCGCCGAGACCGCCATCCCCGGGCAGCCGCTGGCCAGCGACTTCGACTACGACTGCAACACGGTGGAGGAGCGTTTCTATCCGCTCGCGGTCAACGCCAGCAACGCGTGCTCAGCGTTGCTGGGTCTTGGCTGCCGAGGTGACAGCTACTGGGCGGCGGGGAGCACGCCGGCGTGTGGCTCACAGGCCCAGCTGAGCACGTGCCGCTCGGGGGTGCTGAGCTGCCAGCGGCAGAATCAGAGCGCGACGGTGTCCTGCCGCTGACGGGCCTGCGCCCCGCGCGACTCAGTGCCCCGTCGGGCGCGCTTCGACCGACGAGAGGTAGGCCCAGAGCGCCTGCATCTCGACTTCGGTCATGGCCTCGGCGTAGCGCTGCATCTGCACCATGGGCGGGCGCAGCGCGCTGCCGTCGGGGCGCACTCCGCGGCGCATGGCGGCCTCGAAGTCGGCATAGGTCCAGCCTGCGAGGCCGTCGGCGTGGGGCGTGAGGTTGGCGGCGGGGAGCCAGTCGGGCGGGCCTGCGGGGATGGGTCCTCCCGAGAGGTCTGCCCGGTGGCAGCCGGTGCACACGGCCACCAAGTGCGCGCCGAACTCGGCGGTGGGCTCCGTGGTGGGCGGCTCCACGGCGTGCGGCGCCTGGTGGTCCTCGATGTTGGCGGCCGAGAGCGGGAGCTTGCCCAGCGCGATCAGGATGGTGCCGATGGGCCCCAGCGTGGGACCCGGCACCTCGTTGTCGACGGCGGGCTGCGCGCGAACGAAGGCGATGATGTCCGAGAGCTCGCGGTCGGACATGCGCACGAAGTCCTCCGACGGCATGGCGGCGGGGCGACCGCCGGGCAGGATGCCGTGACGCACGATGTGGTCCCAGTCGCGCACGCTGTAGTCGCGGGTGCGGCTGCCCGCGCCGCCGGTGAGGTTGGGGCCCAAGAGGGTCCCCATGGCGGGGTCGTCCACCATCACGCCGCCGCTCAGATCGCGGCCGTGGCACTCGGAGCACGCGTAGCGCGCGTTCACCAGGTGCTGCCCGCGGGCGATGGCGTTCTCGAGCGCCAGCGCGTCGATGTCCACGCCGGCCAGCAGGTCGGGCGGTGTCCCGTCCCCCGCGACCACGCCGTCCACGGCCACGTTGGCCGCTGCGAGTTCACGCCGGCGAGTCTCTCGCAGCGCCTCGAGCTCGGCCTCGCTGAGCGGGAAGGGCACGGGGATGTCCACGTCGTGGGCGGTGAACGTCTGCGTGAGGGTGGCCTGGGTGGTGATGGTGGCCCACCCGTAGAACCCGCCGGCGGCGAGCATCAGCACCAGCAACGTGGCTCCCAGAATCTTGAGTACGCGCTTCACGATGGCTCCTTTTCGAGGGGGCGAGGGTACACCGAGCACGCGGTCCAGCCCATTGCCTTCTGCGACTTCGGGCGCCTCGCTCGCGGGGCGTTGGTCACGTCTTTCACGTTATCGAGGTGTGTCTGCTAGGGTCCGGGTACCCCCCCATGAGCTCCGCCGACGTCGAGACCCTCCTCACCCTCCAGCGCATGGAGTCCAAGCTGGTGGACGCGCTGTTCGAGCACCCCGGCACCATCTCCCGGCGCCGAGAACACGAGCTGCGTTACGCCGTGTCGTTCGCTGGCCTGCACCGCTTCCAGCCAGGCGCCGCGGCCAAAGGTGGGCGCACGCAGCGGCGTGACGTGCCCGTGCAGATCCCCGCGCTCGACGACTACCGCCGCATGGTGGTGGGCGTGCTGAGCCGCCCGCTCTTGCACACGCGTGACTCCGAGAAGCGCCTGCGCGAGACCAACCGCGCCTACGAGACCATCGCGCACCGGGTGGGGGCCACGCGCCGCGCCGTGCTGGACGCGCACGCCAACGACTTTTCGGCGCAGGAGCTGGACGACGAGGTGGGCATCAAGACGCTCGTCAGCATCGCTGGCGGCGGGGGTGGCGCGGGCTACGTGTACATCGGCGCCTGGGAGGTCATGCAGCACGCCCGCCTGATCCCCGGCTACATCATCGGTTCGTCCATCGGAGCGGTGCTTGGCCTCTTCCGCGCAAAAGAGCGCGAGGGCGACTACGCCGCGCACCTCGAGCGCGCCAAGCAGCTGCGCCGCGACGAGGTCTTCCGCTTCATCTCCATGCGGGCGCGCTACGGCCTGCCGGGCATCTTCCGGTTGTACCTGCACCACGGGCTGCAAGACGGCTTCCGGAACCCGGACGGCAGCCCCATGCGTCTGTCGGACCTCCAGATCCCCTTCGAGGCGGTGGTCGGAGGGGTGCGCCGCGGCGCGCTCGAAGAGTCGCCCGAGGCCTACGCCATCTCGCACCACTTGCCGCAGGACAGGCGCCCCGGACGCCTCGAGCTGCGCGCGCGCTTGGCCACCCAGATGGTGCGCATGTGGTCCTTCGTGAACCCGCGCGTGGTGAAGGAGATCGTCATCGGGGGCGACGCGCTGACCGCGGACTTCGACGCCATCGACGCGGCGGGCTTCTCGGCCGCCATCCCCGGCATCCTGCACTACGACATCGCGCGCGACGCGCCCAGCATGCACTCCATCGCGTCGGCGCTCATGGAGCGCGAAGAGATCGACGCCATGGTGGACGGCGGCGTGGCCAACAACGTCCCCGCGCGCACGGCCTGGCGCCAGGTGCACGCGGGCAAGATCGGCACGCGCAACTGCTACTACCTCGCGTTCGACTGCCTCTCCCCGCAGATGAGCCTGGGGCACGCGTGGATGAACCTCGGCGAGCGCGTGCTCGAGATGCAGGTGGCCCTGAACAAGCGCTACATGCACCGCCGCGTGGCGTTCAAGCCCACGCTGTCGCCCGTCACGCTGCTGCCCAACGCGAAGCAGATGGACCAGGCCGTGGCCTGGGGGCGTGCGCAGATGTCCGGCGAGGTGACGCGCATCCAGAAGCACATGGAGCGGGTGCGCTACGAAGAGGGCTGAAGCACGCCACGTGGGGCGTGTGCGGTCGGAAGGGCGTGCCCTCTCGCGCGGGATTCGGCTACCTTCTGGGCATGTCTCAGCCTGCTCGCCCATGGTCTGTGTGGGGCTTCGCGGCCCTCTTGCCCGTCACGGTCTTGGCGTGTGGGGGCGGGTCCGGCACGTTCCCGAACCCGCTCACGAACCCGGCGTCTGGCCCGCCCGCAGGCAACCCCGACGGCACGTGCTCGGTTCCCGAGGACGGGCGCCCCATGGACGTGAGCGCGCCCCGCACCGTGGTGGGCACGGGCACCCCCGAGAGCTGCAACTCCGCTGCGTTCGTAGCGGCCGTCGCTGCAGGCGGCGTCATCACGTTCGACTGCGGCCCCGACCCGGTCACCATCACGCTCGAGGAGACGGCCAAGGTGGTGAACGACACCGGCCCCGAGATCGTGATCGACGGCGGCGGGCTGGTCACGCTGAGCGGCGCGGGCAACCACCGCATCCTGTACATGAACACCTGCGACCAGGCGCAGGTGTGGACCACCTCGCACTGCAACGATCAGGACCACCCGCGCCTCAGCATCCAGAACATCACGTTCGTGGACGGCAACGCCAGCGGTGAGGACCCGGACGGCGGTGGCGCCATCTTCGTGCGCGGCGGGCGCCTGCGCGTGGTGAACGCGCGCTTCTTCAACAACGTGTGCGACGAGGTGGGGCAGGACAACGCGGGCGGCGCCATCCGCGCCTACGACCAGAGCAACGACGACCCCATCTTCATCGTGAACAGCACCTTCGGCGGGGCGCCAGAGCTGGGCAACCGCTGCTCCAACGGCGGCGCGCTGGGCAGCATCGGCGTGTCGTTCACGGTGCTCAACTCCGTGTTCAGCTATAACGAGGCCACCGGCAATGGGGCGAACCCGCGGCGCGACGGCACCCCCGGCGGCGGCAACGGCGGCGCCATCGCCAACGACGGAAACGAGTTCACGCTCCGCCTGTGCGGCACCGAGGTGACCGACAACGTGGCCAACGAGGGCGGTGGTGGCATCTTCTTCGTGAGCAACAACCGCACCGGGAACCTGAACATCAACGACTCGCTGCTGTGCAACAACGACAGCCTCGGCTTCGAGACCGATGGGTACCCGGGTATCTTCGTGCTCGCGTCCGGCGACCCCAGCGTCAGCGGCAGCAGCCTCGAAGACACCTGCCCCTGAGCCAACGTCCTTCATCCCCCCAGTCCCCCCAGGAAGTCCATGGTCGATACCCAAGCCCTCATTCAGGGCATCTTCGCGCGCGTCGTCGCGCGCAACGCCGGCGAGCCGGAATTCCACCAAGCGGTCCACGAGGTGCTCGAGACGCTGCCGGACGTGCTTCTGCGGCACCCCGAGTACGTGGACGCGCGCATCCTCGAGCGCCTCTGCGAGCCCGAGCGCCAGCTCATCTTCCGCGTGCCTTGGCAGGACGACCGCAACCAGGTGCAGGTGCACCGCGGCTTCCGCGTGGGCTTCAACAGCGCGCTCGGGCCCTACAAGGGCGGCCTGCGCTTCCACCCGTCGGTCACGCTCGGCACCATCAAGTTCCTGGGCTTCGAGCAGATCTTCAAGAACGCGCTCACGGGGCTCGGCATCGGGGGCGGGAAGGGCGGCTCGGACTTCGACCCGAAGGGCAAGTCCGACAACGAGGTCATGCGCTTCTGCCAGAGCTTCATGGTGGAGCTAGCGCGCCACCTGGGCGAGCACACCGACGTGCCCGCGGGTGACATCGGCGTTGGCGCGCGCGAGATTGGCTTCCTGTTCGGGCAGTACAAACGCTTGACCAACCGCTACGAGTCGGGGGTGTTCACCGGCAAGGCTCCGGGCTGGGGGGGCGCCCTCATGCGGCGCGAGGCCACCGGCTATGGCGCGGTGTTCTTCCTCGAGGAGATGCTGCGGGTGCGCGGCGAGCAGCTCGACGGCCGCAAGTGCGTGGTCTCCGGCTCCGGCAACGTGGCCATCTACGCCATCGAGAAGCTGCACGCCGAGGGCGCGCGCGTGGTGGCCTGCTCGGACTCGGGCGGCATCATCCACGACGAGCGCGGCATCAACCTGGTGACGCTCAAGCGCATCAAAGAGGTCGAGCGCGGGCGCATCTCGGCCTATGCCGAGGTCCACCCCGAGGCGCGCTACACGGCGGGGGCCAGCCTCTGGCGCATCCCGTGCGACGTGGCCTTGCCCTGCGCCACCCAGAACGAGCTCGACCGCGAGGGCGCGCAGGCGCTCGTGGCGGGCGGCTGCCGCTACGTGGTGGAGGGCGCCAACATGCCCACCACACCGGACGCCGTGGCCCTGCTGCGCGAGGCCGGTGTCGCGTTCGGGCCCGGCAAGGCGGCCAACGCGGGCGGGGTGGCCACCTCGGCGCTCGAGATGCAGCAGAACGCCAGCCGCGACCACTGGACCTTCGAGCGCACCGAGGTGCGGCTGCGCGAGATCATGCGGCACATCCACAGCGAGGCGCATCAGACCGCGGACACCTACGGGCACCCCGGCGACTACGTGGCCGGCGCCAACATCGCCGGGTTCCACAAGGTGGCCAACGCCATGCTGGCCTTCGGCGTCATCTGAGCGCCCTCGCGCCGAGTGGGGCCGAGGTGCAAGCCGGCGGCTCCCCTGCTACCTTCTGGCCCGCTTGACGCCGCGAGGGCGGCAGGCGAGCGCTCGCAACGCGCAATCCCCGTATCGACGCAGCCACTTCCCGCGCTGCGCAGGAGCTACGAGACACATGAAGAAGCCCGTGAAGGTCGCCGTCACCGGCGCGGCCGGTCAGATTTGCTACGGACTCTTGTTCCGGATCGCGGCCGGCGAGATGCTCGGCAAAGACCAGCCCGTCATCCTGCAGCTCATCGACATCACGCCTTCCATGAAGGCCGTCGAGGGCGTGATGATGGAGCTCGCCGACTGCGCCTTCCCGACGCTCGCCGGCATGGAAGCCAGCGATGACGCCATGAAGGGCTTCGCGGGCACGCAGGTGGCTCTGCTGGTGGGCGCCATGCCGCGCGGTCCCGGCATGGAGCGCAAGGACCTCCTCGAGAAGAACGGCGGCATCTTCATCGGTCAGGGCAAGGCGCTCAACGCCGTGGCCGACCGCGACTGCAAGGTGCTGGTGGTGGGCAACCCGGCCAACACCAACGCGTTCATCGCCATGAACAACGCGCCCGACATGAAGCGCGAGAACTTCACCGCGATGGTGCGTCTCGACCAGAACCGCGCCATGTCCGGCATCTCGGCCAAGCTGGGCGTGCCCGTCAGCGACGTGAAGAACATGACCATCTGGGGCAACCACTCGGCCACCCAGTACCCCGACGTCTACAGCGCCAAGGTCGGCGGCAAGAGCGTCTCCAGCCTGATCAACGACCAGGCGTGGGTCGAGGGCACCTTCATCCCCGAGGTGCAGCAGCGCGGTGCCGCCATCATCAAGGCGCGCGGCCTGTCGAGCGCGGCGTCGGCGGCCAACGCGGCCATCGACCACATCCGCGACTGGTGGCACGGCACGGCGCCCGGCGACACGGTCTCCATGGCCGTCCCGTCCGACGGCAGCTACGGCATCCCCGAGGGCTTGATCTACGGCTTCCCGTGCACCTGCAAGGACGGCAAGTACAGCATCGTCCAGGGCATCGAGATCAACGAGTTCAGCCGCGCCCGCATGGACGCCACCGCGAAGGAGCTCCAGGAGGAGGCCGACGCGGTCAAGCACCTGTTCTGAGGCGCCCGCGGGCTCGCGCTCGCGGCCTCATGACGACTCATCCGCCCCGGGCTCACGCTCGCGGGCGGATGTTCGTTTCTAGCCCTTGGTTCAAGCCGCGAACGCCGCCGCGTGGCGGATGGTGACGGCGCAGGCCTCCATGCACGCACGGCACTCGGCGTGATGGCTGGCGTGCGGGGCGCACGCGTCGTGGCACTCTTGGCAGGTGTCTCGGCAGATGGCCGCCAAGCGCCCGAGGTGCTCCGACGAGGAGGTGGCCAGGGCTGGCACGGCGCGGCAGATGGCCAGCATGGCGTGCACCCTGCGCGAGCAGTCCGCCATCATGGTGTCGCCGGACTGCAGGGAGCGCAGGCAGTGGCTGAGGCACGCCTCGCCAGCGGCCACGCAGTCCGACGCCGCGCGCGCGAACGCCTGCATGGCGTCCGTGGGGGCAGCGAGCGGCGTGCCCTCGCCACCCGCGTGCCCCTCGCCCTGCGCTCCACCGGTCTGCGCTGCGCAGCCCAGCACCGTGACCACACCGTGGGCGACCGCGGTCCCCACACCCACTCTCAGCATCTCGCGTCGATTCATGGCGGGGAGACTACCACTCCGTGGCTCAGCTCGCTTCGCCGGTGAGCGTGATGTTCTGCTGACGCGTCAGCGGACGGAGTGAGTCGCCGCGCAGCTCGGACACGCACACGCAGTGCCGCCCTTGGTTCTTGGCTCGGTAGAGGCACGCGTCGGCCGTCTCCACCAGGTGCCGGGCCTCCAGCTCGGAGTCGGGTGCTGCGGCTGCCACCCCCACGCTGATGGTCACGTGACTCGCTGTAGGGGAGTCGCCGTGCGGGAGGCAGAGCTCGTCGATGGCCGCGAGCACGCGGTGCGCCACGGCCTCTCCGCCTGCGAGGTCCGTCTTCGGCAGCAGGAGCACGAACTCTTCGCCGCCATAGCGGGCCGCCATGTCGCCCGGCCGCAGCGCCCCACTCAGCAGCGCCTGCCCCACGGCGCGCAGGCACGCATCCCCCGCGCGGTGCCCGTTGGCGTCGTTGAAGCGCTTGAAGTGGTCCACGTCCACGAACACCAGCGATAGCGGGGCACGCTCGCGTCGCATGCGCGCCCACTCGGCCTCGAGCGTGTCGTCGAACGAGCGGCGGTTGGCCAGCCCCGAGAGCGAGTCGGTGCGCGACATGGCCTCGAGCTGCTGGTTGAGGCGCAGGCGCTCCTCGGCCTCGCTGGCGAGCAAGATGGACTGGAAGAAGTGCAGGGCGTCCTGGCGCTCCACCAGCCACGAGATGACCAGGCCCACGGCACTGGCCGCCACGTAGCCGTAGGAGACCAGCACCCAGTCGGGCCGCGCGCCCTGCCACACGGCGTAGCCGGACCCGCCCACGAACCCGAGCATGCAGGTGAGCAGCGAGTAGCCGAAGCCATTGCGGAAGCCGATGGTCACGACCGTGACCCCCAGCATGGCCGCGTAGCTGGCCGAGAGCGCGATGTGCGGCTCGCTGATGAGGATGCTGCCCGTGTGCGTGGAGGCCAACACCAAGGCGCCCGCCGTCACCATGATGGGCCGGTAGTGGGCGAACACGCGCGGCAGCTGCAGGGCGACGATGGTGGTGAAGATGACCACCAGGTTGAAGACCGAGATCTGGCCGTAGAGGACGTTGTCCGCGTGGGTGCCGAGCCCGCTGAAGAGCAGCATGCGCGCGGCGACGATGGTCAACCCGAGCGCCATTCCGCACAGCCCCCCAATGCGCAAGACGCGCTGCACTTCGTGCTGCTTGCGGGCGTGGAACGCTTCGCGGAGCACCTTCGGGATGTGCACCACGGTGGGCGGATCGGCCACGAGCGAGCGCAGCTCCTCGCGCATGACGGCGTCCACCGAGGCCACCAAGTGGCGGCTGGTCAGCGGGTTCCCCGGGGGTTCCCGATCGCGTTCCTGATTACCCCCAGGCTTCACAATTACACATACTACGGACTGCGAGGCGCCTTGGGTAGCCCCTTCGGATGCGAATTGTACGAAAAATGCTCAGTCCGCTGTGCCGGTGAAGAACAGGTTCACGGCCACGGCGTGCACCAGCCGGTTGGGGGCCCTGTCCAGATGCACCAGCAGATAGCCCGGCTCCACCCGAGCCCACGAGGCGATGCGGAACACGGGCCCCACGAACAGGCGGTTCTGGTCGTAGCCCTCTACAGGGCTCCAGTCGGCGTCGGCCAGGCCCACGAAGAGCTCGTCCCAGACCACGAAGCCCACGGGCTGCGTGGCGTGCATCCAGCCCAGACGCACGAACTGCCGAAAGCGGTGGGCCACGTCGTCGCTGTTGGGCGCGAAGCGGTGCTCGAAGCGGCTGCGTGACTGGAAGGCGAAGCCCTTGCCGAGCGCGTGGTTGATCCAGACCTGCGACCAGAACCGGTGCTCGTCGCGGCGCGCCGCCCCGTCCGGGTAGACCGGTGTCCACGCGTAGCCTGCCCAGAACGACAGCCAGGGCCTCACGAAGAGGCCGATGCCCGGCCGGATGATCATGGACGCCGTGGGGCTGTCCTGGCGGCGGTGCAGGTCCAGCCAGAGCGCCAGGCGGTAGTCTCCGCTGTTGAGCTCTTGGGTGGCTGCGGCGCCCGCCCACACCGCGTGGTCCGTGTCGAGCTGCGCGCGAGCTGTCGTTGGCGCGAGGCTCGTGCAGAGCAGCGTGAGGAGCAGCAAGCCAGGGAAGAGCGGGCGTGAAGCGCGGTGCATGGGCGACTCAGGGCGAGAGGGAGCCCTGGTTGTCGCATGGGGTGGCTACGGCTTCAAATCCGAGGAACACCTCTGCGGACTAAGCGTTGCGCCAGAGCTGGATGACGTCGCGGGCTAGCTGCTCGATGGCCTCGGTGGTGGCGATGTGCTCCGCCGGGATGCGCCCGTCCAGGATCAACATGGCGAGGCCGTGCGGGATGCTCCACGCGGCGACACCGGCCAGCAGCGCGTCTCCCCCGGCGCGGCTCCAGGCGGCGCCCGCGGTCTGCACCAACAGCCCGAACGCGTCGTTCGCCACGGGTGGGCTGCCCTCGGGAACGGTCTTGGGCGTGGGGGTCTCGAGCTCGCGCGTGAACATCAGCCGGAAGTGAATGGGGTGCGTGACGGCGAAGCGCACGTAGGCCACGCCGTAGGCGTCCAGGCGGGCACGCGGGTCGTCGAGCCCCTCCATCGCGCGCTGACCCGCAGCGGTGAGCCACGTGAAGCCCTGGTCGGCCAAGGCCAGCAGCAGGGCGTTCTTGTCCTCGAAGTGCCGGTACGGGGCCGCATGGGACACCCCGGCGCGGCGCGCGCACTCGCGCAGGCTCAGCCCTTCGATGCCCCGCTCACGGGCCACGTCCACCGCCGCGGTCAGCAGCTCGTTCCGCAGGTCGCCGTGGTGATAGCTCATGCGCCCACTATGAAGAACGATGTTGACAATGGCAACACGTGCGGTATGTAGACGGTGCAAACAATGATGTCGGTGACAACATCGCGACCGACAGCACCAAGAAGGAGAGCTGCCATGACTGCCGAACCCATCCGCCAGACCGTCTCCCGCAAGGAAGGCTTCGTCGTGTTCCTGATTGGCTCGCGCCTCAACCACTGGTGGGCGTTGCCCATGATGTGGGCCGTGGCGCGCGCCATGGGCCGCATGATGAACGAGCTGGTCAGCGACCCGGACTCGGGCCTGCTGTCGTACGAGAACTACGTCGGGCGCACCACGCTGGCCGTGCAGTACTGGCGCTCACTGGACGACCTCTTGAAGTACGCGTCCAATCGCGAGCGCGCGCACGTCCCAGCGTGGCGCCGCTGGGTGAAGGAGTGGGGCCTCAGCGGGGCCATGGGCGTCTGGCACGAGACCTACATCATCGAGCCCGGCCAGCACGAGACGCTCTACAACCAGATGCCGCCGTTCGGCTTGGGCAAGGTGGGGCCGCTGGTCCCCGCCGAGGGCCCGCTGCACGGGGCTCGCGGTCGCCTGGCCGAGGGGTCTAAGCTGCGCGCATGAGCATCGTGTGCGGACATCGCGGCCTCGGGCCAACGCGCGCTTCGGGGAGCTTCCCGGAGAACACCATCGAGTCCATCCAGGCAGCCATCGAAGCCGGGGCCACCATGGTGGAGTTCGACGTGCAGCTCTCCGCGGACGACGTGCCCGTGCTCATGCATGACGACACCCTCGACCGGACCACCTCCGGTCGGGGGTGCGTCTCGGCCTTCACGCTGGCCGAGCTACGAACGTTGGACGCGGGCGTGGGCACGCCACTCGTGGGGCAGGGGGTGCGCGTGGCCACGCTGGGGGAGCTGCTGAGCGCGGTGCCCATCGCCCTCAACGTGGAGATCAAGGTGGCGGATGCGGGCTGCCGACGGCACGACGCTGAGCGCGTGGCGGAGGTGGTCCTTGCTGCGCTGGCAGCCGACCCGCGGCGGGACGAGCGCCACGTGCTGATCAGCTCGTTCGACCTCGAGCTGCTGCGCGTGGTGCGCGGGCGTGACGCAACCGTGCCGCTGGGCTGGTTGATCGAGCGCGCGGACGAACGGACCAGCTGGGTGGCGCGCGCGCGGGACGCCGGCTGCCAGGCGCTGCACCCCCACCACGCGTTCATCGACGAGGCGCTCGCGCAGGAGTGTCGTGCGGCAGGGCTCGAGCTCAACACGTGGACCGTGAACCAGCGCGCGCGAGCGGAACAGCTGGTGGCCTGGGGGGTCCGCGTCATCATCACGGACGATCCGGCGGCCATGCAGGGGATCGCCCCATCGTCGGCGCCAGCGGCGGCGTCCCACCTCAGCTCTCGTGACTGACGCGCACGACGCGACCCGTGCTGTCGAAGGCAACCTCAGCCCGGCGCCAGCGTGGTGAGCAACGCGGCCGCCACCAGCGCGGCCGTCACTCCGGCGCCCACCACGCCCAGCGCCAGCCAGCGCATGCGCCGCCGGAGCGCCTCCGAGGCCTGGGCGAGCGAGCGCCGCGCATGACGCTGGTCGGCGCGCAGCCTGGCGCTGGGCAGCTCGATGAGCAGGCTCTCGGTCCCGCAGTAGCCGCACGTGGCCGAGAGCTGCGCGCCGCCCGTCTCGCGCGGGAGCGGCGCGCCGCACGCACGGCAGCCCGATTCCTGATCGGGGCTGGCGGGGGGTCGCGCCGCCATCTCGGACTGGAACGAGCTGGTCAGGCGCCGCGCGGTGGTGGCGCCGGTCCACAGCGACACCGCCACGAAGATGGACGGCAGCATGAGCAGCGCCTGCGCTTCGACCGGGCCCAGCGCGAGGCCGAAGCGGCCCACGGCGGTGGCCAGCGGAGGCAGGACCACCAGCGATCCTGCGGCGGCCGTCTGCCAGCCCTGTGCGCTGCCCAACGCCAGGGCGCGAAAGCGAGGCTCACTGGCAGCGCGCGCGACTCGAGCTTGCTGCTGCAGGGCCACGGCCTCGCGATACTCGGGTGGCACGGTGGCCACGGCCTGGCAGTGCCGGCACGTGATGGTGGGCTCCACCGAGAGCGCGAGCGCCACGCCGCAGCCCGCACACACGATGGGCACCATGGGCGAGAGGGATTCGCGTGGGCCGCTCATGGGGCCCCGTTGATGGCCATGGCCAGCGCCAGTCCGAGGCCGAGACAGAAGGCGAGGACGCGCTGTTGGTCGCTGCTGCCGGTCCCGCGCGCTTCGGCCTGGGCGAGCTCCTTGGCTACCGACGCCTGCCATTCGCGGGCCGCGCCCTTCTTGCCACCCTCGGCGCGCATGGCGGCGATCAGGCGTGCCAGCGCCGCACCCCCGCCCAGCACCAAGCCGCCAACCAGGATCAGCGCGCCCTGCTGTGCCCAGTGCAGCTCCCCCGCTGTCATACCGTGTCGGTAGCGCCATGCTCCCAAGGCCATGACCAACACCGCGCTTCCACCCTCGAGCACACCCAGCGTGAGGTAGTAACCACGGGAGGACGCCGAGGGCTTCCCGTCGAGCGCCGCGCTGTAGGCCGTGGACAGGTGCCGCAACGAAGGGAGCACCACGTAGCTGATGGCCATGGCCGCGAGCCCCACCACCACGACGCCCAAGACCAGCCCGATGATCACCTCGCCAGTATCGGCGGCCTCTGCGATGCCCTCACCCACGCCAGAGGTGACCACCAGTACGAAGGCGGTACCGAAGATTGCCCCCAGGATCCGGCCGAGGTCTGCTCCGAGCTGCTTCAACACCCGCATGAAGCCTCAGCTTACCACGCACCGCTCGTGGCAGACATCTTCAGGCTCGCGGGGTCTCGCCGGCCTCGACCTGGAAGTAGTCCAGCACGTCGTTCGCGAGGAACAGCATCTTGGACGACAGCGCCCGGTCGGCGTCGCTCGCGCCCTGCGCGTCCGCCCCGGCGGCGAGGATCTGCACCAGGGCGTGACGGCTGCGACGCACCTCGTCCACCAGCCAGCGAACGTCCAGCGCGGCTTGGCTACCGGCCGCAGCGTACCGGCTCTCGAGGTCGCGCAGGCGCCGCTCCACCAGCACCATGGACGAGGGCAGGGTGCCGAGACCGAAGCAGTCGGGACACGCGACGACGCCGTGAGGGCCTCCCACTTCACCGGTGCCGAAGCACGTCTGACAGCGACTCGCGGTGGTGGGCGTGGCCTGGTGGGTCGTCATACGAACGCGGACGGTATCACTCTTCGGGTGTGGGGCCGATGGCCGACGCGTCCAGGCCCCGGTCGGTGGTGAACGCCATCTGGTAGTCGCCCTCTTGCCCCTCCTGGTAGGACCCGACCCACACGCGCAGCTGACCGCTGGGCACCGGCTCGAGCTGCACCGCCGGGTTCAGCCCGTGGGTGTCGTCGTTGCACAGGAAGCTGCCGTCGGGCAGCTGCACCACGAGCGTGGTGTCGAAGGGGTCCGAGTTGACCACCAGCTGCGCGAATTCCAGCTCGGCCGGGACGTAGATCTCGTGATTGGGTTGCGACGCCACCCAGCCGGGACACTCGGGGGACAGCGACTGCGCGCTGTCGGGGCCGCCGAAGCGCCCGGAGTACATCTCGGTGCCGTCGAACCCCACCGGCAGGCCGCCCCCTCGACCGCGCGACGCGGGCGCGCTGGTCTGCGCGCTGCTCGATTCACTCGAGCCTTCGCCGCCGTAGCCCTCCGAAGCGGCGCGCAGCTCGGGGACATCGCGCAGCAGCTCCCGCTGGGTGCTGGTCTCGGTGGATCCGCCGCCGCCTCCGCAGCCGGCGATGGCGAGTGCGAGCAACAGGACGCGGAGCGGTGTGTGGGCGGTCATGGGGTCCTCGAGGCGAGCGGGGCGGGAGCAGACTGTGCCATGGGACCGCCGGGCGCCGCACGGCCTTGGCACCCCTGGTCACGATGGCCTCGTGCCGGCGTCACTCGCCCTCGGGGTAGGCCGTGCAGCGCACCGTGCAGCCTCCACGCCGGTACTCCGGGTTGGGGGGATCGTAGGCCTGGAAGGTGGCGGTGCCGCCCCCGACGCAGCGAGCGGCGGCTTGGTCGCACTCAGCCTCGTCATCCACCTCGCAGTGGGCTTCTTGGCAGACCCCCAACATGTGCTCGCCCGTTGGGAGATAGGGACGCATGCAGTTGCCGGTGTTGTGCCGGTGCGCTCGCGGACAGACGCGCGTGCGCCCCACGCAGTCGTGCGGAGTTTCGCAGGTCACCTCGGGGGGAGGGGGTGCCGGCTCTGGCGCAGGCTCTGGCGTGGGGGGCGCGGGAACCTCGGCCGCCTCGGGGGATGACGCGACCGTCGCTCTCGGCTCTTCGTGGCCGCAGCCCCACAGCAGCAGCACACCCGCAACGATCGCTCTCCGCATGCCCATGGCCCATCCTATCGCATCTCATCCGGCGTTGTCCGGGCCGGTGTAACCTGGGCGGGCGGTCCGTCGTCGAGGGGGCGCGCGGAGATGCCGGGTTTTCTTGCTGAATTGCGGAAACGCGCTACACCCCGGGCGATTTTGGTCGCCTGTTGGTGGCCGCGATGGAAACGGAACGAGGACTTCACATGGCTACGGAACGCACCTTCAGCATCATCAAGCCCGACGCCGTCGAGGCGAACAACGTCGGCAACATCCTCGCCATGATCGAGGGCGCCGGCCTCAAGATCAAGGCCATGCGCCTCGTGCACTTGAGCCGCCCCATGGCAGAGGGCTTCTACGCCGTCCACAGTCACCGCCCCTTCTTCGGTGAGCTGGTGGACTTCATGACGCGCGGCCCCGTGGTCGTCAGCGTGCTCGAGGGCGAGAACGCCGTCGTGGCCTACCGCACCCTGATGGGCGCCACCAACCCGGCCAACGCCGAGCCCGGCACCATCCGCAAGCAGTACGCCAAGGACATCGGCGAGAACGCGGTGCACGGCTCGGACAGCGCCGAGAACGCCGCCATCGAAGTGAACTACTTCTTCCCCGGCTACGAGCTGGGCTGAGCGTCCGGGCGCGCCTAGAGCGCGTCCCAGACCTCGCACTGCGCCGCAGCGGCACCCGTCCCCGTCACGACCTCGAGGTCGAGCACGAGGTGGTTGTCCTCTGCGGCGTCGTACTTTGGCCACTCGGGCTGCCCCTCCACCTGTGGCTGGCCGTCCCGCACGAACGCGCCCCAGTAGCTGCGGATGAGGTCGTGCATGATCTGCTCCTCCGCGTTGAAGCGCCGGATGAACGCGTTGGCGCGGTAGCCGAACACGAACTGCACCTCGGCCGCGTGGTAGGCGCCGAGGTCGAAGTCGGTGGGCAGCTGGAAGGCCGCGTTGGGGTAGCGGTAGAAGTAGTGATAGAGGTCGGTCTGCTCGCCCATGGCCATGGTGCTGGAGCGCGCCGAGCAGGTCAGCAGCTGGTCGCCGATGGCGTCGAAGTAGCGCACCGTGGGGTCCTCGCCGTTGAGCGGGTAGGCCGCGATCACGGCGTCTGCGTCGGCGCCAGGTCCGCCCACCAGGTCAGCCAGCGCGGCCTCGTAGTCCTCGGGCGCGATGACCACCTCGCTCAGCGCGGCGAACACGCGCCCCTCGTTCTCGGTGAAGCCCGCGAGCACCGGCACATCGGCCATGTTGCCCGCGCGGATGGCGGCGCCGTAGGCTTGCGGCAAGACGTCGCCGTCCACGATGGGGCCCCAGAAGGCGGTGTTCTCGTCGCGCGTGAGGAAGTCCCGTGAGCCCGGCAGCGTGGCCAGGATGTCCGCCACGCTGGCGGCGCGCAGACAGGTCAGCACCTCGCTGGGCGTGCCCGTGTCGCACGGCGTGGGCAGGGCCGCGGCGAAGCGCACGCCCTGGGCGCTGGCGTCCTCGCTGCTGGCCGTGAACTCGCAGGGGCCGCTCTCCACGATGGCGCCGTGGAAGAGGCCCGCGCTGCGCGGCGACACCAAGTGCGCACACACGCTGATGCCGCCCGCCGACTGGCCCGCGATGGTCACACGCTCGGGGTCACCGCCGAAGGCGCGGATGTTGTCGCGCACCCACTCGAGGGCCGCCACCTGGTCGAGCAAGCCGTAGTTGCCGCTGATGCTGTCCGCGGACTCGTCCGTCAGGGCCGGGTGCGAGAGGAAGCCCAGCGCGCCCAGGCGGTAGTTCATGCTCACCACGATGATGTTCTCGTCGCGTGCGAGGATGTCGCCCACCGTGCCGCCCTCGGTCTGCACGCCCTCGCCCAGCGTGAAGCCGCCGCCGTGGATCCACACCAGCACCGGAGCGCCGCTCTCCGGCACCTCGAGCGGGGCGTGGACGTTGATGTAGAGGCAGTCCTCTTCGGTCTGCGCGCCCAAGATGGGGATCACCTGCGGGCACGCGCGCGGGCGGGTGTCGGCGTCCAGCGTGTCGGTCCACGGCGTGGGCGCAGCGGGCGGCGCAAAGCGCAGGTTGCCCGTGGGCGGCGCGGCGTATGGGATGCCCAGGTAGCCGACTGCCCCGTTGCCGATGCTGCCGCGCACGGGCCCGTACTCGGTCATCACCTCGGTGGGCGTGGCGACCAAGGACGGGGCGCCATCCGAGCAGCCAGCGTGGGCGGCCAAGACCCCGAGCAGAGGCAGCAGCGGGTACATCGGATGCAGACTGCGTGGCAGGCGGATGCGGGCTCGAAAGGCGGTCATGAGCGGGATGCTAACCCGGGCAGCGCCTCCGTGTTTACGGACGTTTTCGCGATTGGCTCGGTTGGTGCCGGGCGGTAAGGCGGGCCGGCTAGAGCGACACCGCGAGGCTGGCCCGCTGGGCACGCACGCTTCCGGCCAACGACAACTGCGAGCGCGCCCGCACCAGGTTGTGCTCCGAGCGGCTCCCGAAACGCGTGGCATCCCAGCCGAAGTAGCACTCGCGCAGCGCGTCGGCGCAGAAGCGCGAGGCCAGCTCGAGCGCGATGATCTCGAGCCCAGCGGGAAGGGCAGCGCGCTCTTCGAGCGTGAGCATGGCGCCTGCCGCCTCCACGTACGCTTCGGTCGCAGCGCGGTAGAGCGCCACGTCCAGCTCGGCGCGCGGGTCCGACTCGCCGAGCGGATTGCACCACGAGCGCAGCGCGTCGCCCATCTCGGCTGCGAGCGTGTCGTGGGCCATGGTGTCGAGGTCCAGCAGCGCCAGCGCTTCGTGGCTGCCGTGCACGAACATCACGTTGGTCACCTTCAGGTCACCGTGGATGATGCGAACGGGCAGCGCGCCCAGCACGGGCAGCGCCGCGCCATGCGAGAGGATCGCTTGCGCCACGGGCTGAACGTCGGCGAAGCGCGGGTGCGCGGCGTGCTCCGCGAGCGTGGTCTGCAGGAACGCGAGGTGTCGCGGCGTGTCGTGCGGGCCGGGGCGCGTGAAGGCGAAGTGGTGCTCGAAGCCTTCGAGCGCGGCGTGGAAGCGGGCCACGAGGCGCGCCACGCTCGCGGCGCGTGCCGGATCCGAGAGCGTGCTCACGACCTCGCCGTCGATGAACGTCAGCAAGCGATAGACCCCGTCGGGCTGCTGCGCGCAGCGCTCGCCCGACACGGTGTGCACCAGGCGTGGCGTCAAGACGCCGTACTGGGCCACGCGCGCCGTGATGGCCTCGATGTCGTCGTTCACCGCTGCCGTGAAGATGGGGTTCACGCGCTGGAGCACGAAGCGCTCGCCGCCCGGGGCATCCACGCGCCACGTCTGGTTGATGAGCCCCACGGTGATGGGCTCGAGCCGTGCCGCGTCGAGGCCGTACCGTGCAAGCGCCGCGCGCGCAGCCTCACTCACCGCAGCACCGTCAGGCGTGGCTTGGCGTCCGCATGCTGCACCGTGGGGCGTGGCGGAGTCGCCGGGCGAACCCCCTCGGGGCGCGCCTCCCACACGGCCTGCACGTCACGGTCCAGCAGGTGCGTGGGGCGCACGTTGCGCAGGGACTGCAGCATGACGTTGCGCACGTCCGGGTGCTTCGCCTCGAGGGTGCTCAAGAGGTCTTTCATCTGCTCGCGCTGCAGCCCCTCCTGCGACCCACACAGGTTGCAGGGCAGGATGGGGAACGCCAGCGCCTCGGCCAGCTCGGCGATGCGTGCCTCGCCGCACTCGATGAGCGGACGGATGACCTGGAACCGCCCGTCGTCCGTGGTGTAGCGCGCCGGCATGGCCTGCAGCTTCCCGCTGAAGAACGTGTTCATCAGGAAGGTCTCGAGCGAGTCGTCGCGATGGTGCCCGAGCGCGATCTTGTTGCAGCCCAGGCGCTCCGCCGCTGTGTAGAGGATGCCGCGCCGCAGCCGCGAGCACAGCGAGCAGTACGTGCTGCTCGAGTCCACGCGGTCGGTCACCACCGTGTAGGTGTCCTCGCGCAGGATCTCGTAGGCGTAGCCGCTCGCGGCCAACCAAGCTTCGAGCGCCCGCCCGTCATAGCCCGGCTGCACCTGGTCGAGGTGCACGGCGATGAGCTCGATGGGAAACGGCAGCCGCGGCCGCAGCATGTGAAGTAGATGCAGCAGCGTGTAGCTGTCCTTCCCCCCGCTGATGGCCACCATGACGCGGTCCCCCGGCGCCAGCAGCTCGTACGTCTCGCAGGTGTTCTTCATCGTGCGATACAGGAGCTTCTCGAGACGGCGCGCGTCGGTCATGGGCGCAACTGTGACGCGAGCGGGCGCGGCGTCCACTACACGGCGTTCCTCGGTGGGGGCAGGGGGGCGTGATCGATCCGCCGGGGCGGGGCAGGGGTCGCGGCGGGCACGGACGCGCTGGCGCGTCCTGTCGGGAGTCCCTGGAAATCGGCACTTCGCTGCGCTGCGTTTGGGGGGGGGGGGGGGGGGGGCGGGTGGGCGGCGGGGGGGGGCGGGGCCGGGGGGGGGGGGGGGGGCCCTAGCCGAGTCGGTCTCGGGGCCCCCACGCCCTTGCTGACCCCTGCCCCGCCCCGGCTGCTGGCGACGCCTCGCATGCGCGGACGGCGGCGTTCTCGCCAGTGGGCGCCAGCGCGCATACACGTGTCCGGGGGCCAGGCCGCAGGACGCGCGCCGTCCCTCGGCGCACGCTTGGGCTCAACTGAGTCCGACGTGGACGGACGGGGTCCCGTGGTCCGTGCTAGCTGCGGGACGAGCGCAGCCGAGTCGACCGCGCCCCGTCGAGCGCACCAGAGCCCTGCCGCGCTCCGTCGAGTCCAATCGAGCTCCGCGGCGTCAGTTGGGCTGCGGCGCGCACCCGTCGCACCCGTCGCGCCCATCCGCGACGAAGGGACCCTGGGGGTGCCTCGCCGAGCCTGTCGCGCACCCCTCGCCGCGGTCACGGTCGGGCTCATCTGAGCCAGAGACGTTCGCCATCGCCGGGGCGGGGCGGGGGTCGGCGGGGGCCCGGGAACGGGGGGGCGTTCGATGATCGTGGTCGAGGCGCCCGGGTGGCTAGGCGCGACGAGGGAGCATACCGACTGGTATGTGACCGAGGAGCAACGACGCCAGCCGGGATGCATCGGCCGCGAGCACGAACGACTCCCCGTTCCCGGGCCCCAGGGGCGTGGGGGGGACCCAGAAAACAAACGGAGCGCGCAGCGCGCAGTGCGGTTTTCAGGGAGGACCAGACAGGACGCGCCAGCGCGTCCGTGCCCGCCGCGACCCCCGCCCCGCCCCGGCGGATCGATCACGGCCCCGCCACGGATGGTGTCGAGCGTCCAGCGGGCCGGTTGCCGCGGGGCTGCGGGAGTGGCACTTCGAGGGCATGAGTCTCCCGGTTCCCGACCTTGCCCCCGCGGTGCACCCGCTCGAGCGCCTGCCCGAAGAGTGGGCCGAGGTGCTGGCCGGCTGGGGCGAGCCTCGCTATCGGGGCCTGCAGGTGTTTCAGTGGATTCATCAGCGCGGGGTGTTCGACCCCGACGCCATGACCAACCTGCCGAAGACCCTGCGGGCGCGGCTGCACGAGGAGGGGCTCGCGCTGCCGCTGAGCGTGGCGCACCTGCACCCGTCTCTGGATGGCACGCGCAAGCTCTTGGTGCGCATGCAGGACGGCTCCGAGGTGGAGACCGTGCTCATCCCGCAGCTGGAGAAGACCGACCCGGACGCGGACGCCGACGAGGGCGACGAAGCCAGCGCGGGCCCCACGTGGGTGCCCGGCACGGTGGTCACGCAGTGCATCTCGAGCCAGGTGGGCTGCGCCATGGGCTGCGTGTTCTGCGCGTCGGGCGTGATGGGCCTGAAGCGCCACATGACCGCCGCCGAGATCGTGAGCCAGGTGCTGCTGGGGCGTAGCCTCACCACCGAGCGCGAGCACCTCCGCAACATCGTGCTCATGGGCATGGGCGAGCCGCTGCACAACTACGACAACGTGGCCCGCGCGCTGGTGCTGCTCACGCACCCGGACGGGCTGGCTCTCGGCAAGCGCCGCGTGACGCTCTCCACCAGCGGGCTCGTGCCGCAGATCGACCGGCTGGCGCGCGACTTCGAAGGGCAGGTGCAGCTGGCCATCAGCCTGCACGCCGTCACCGACGAGCGCCGCTCGTCCATCATGCCCATCAACCGGAAGCACTCGCTCGAGGACTTGATCGCTTGCTTGAAGCGCTATCCGCTGCCCAAGCGGCGGCGCATCACCATCGAGTACACGCTCATCCGCGGCGTGAACGACGACCTGCGCGACGCGGACGCGCTGGTGAAGCTGCTGCGCGGGGTGCCGGCCAAGGTGAACCTGATCCCCATGAACCCCATCTCGGAGAGCACGCTCGCGGCCCCCAAGGAGGGCGGGGTCACGGCGTTCCGAGAGCGGCTCTTCGAGCGCGGGCTCTCGGCGTTCGTTCGCAAGACACGCGGCGACGACATCGCGGCCGCCTGCGGGCAGCTGGCCTATCACGGCGACGATGGCCGGCGTCGGCGGCTGCCCGTCGCCTAGACAGCGCCTCCGCGGCCCGCGCCCACACCCCGCTAGCCGCGGGAATCGACCGGCTGCTACCCTCGCCGGCGCATGCCTCTCCGGAACGTCTCTCGGGTTGCCTCCGCTCTCCTCGCGTGGGCCGTCATCTCCTCCATCGCGGCCCCGGCGGCGGCGCAGACGGCGCTGAACGTCCAACGGGCCAGCGCGAACACGTTCCGCGTGGACGGCGCCCTGCGCGACTGGGCGGCCGTGGCCATGCAGCCCTTCGGGGCCGGCGACGACGCCAGCTTCGAAGTGGCGCTCGCGCAGGACGACGCTGGCGTCTACGTGGCCGCCCGCGTGCGAGACGAGCGCATGATCCGCACGCGGCGCCCTGGCGACAGCGAGGACGTGCTGGTGCTCACGTTGATCACCCCCGGCAACGACGGGCCCGAGGCCGTGGAGTTCTGGCTCTACGCGGGCGTGGAGGGTGAGTCGGCTGCCGTGGCGCTGGTGGCCGAGCCGGGAGGGCGCACCCGGGCCGCCCGCGGCGCACGCATCCTCGAAGCCCCCATCGCGGGCGGCTACGAGCTCGAGGCCTTCCTGCCCGTGGCGCTCATCCCCAACGCAGGCCGCCTCAGCGCCATGCGGGCCGCCGTCCGCCTGGTGGACGTGGACGTGGCCACCGCCCCCGAGATCGAGGCCACCATCGCGTCCGCGCCGGTGGGCGCGAGCGAGCTGACGAGCGTCCCCGAGGCCCACATGGCCAGCGGGCCGGCCAACGCGGTTCTGGCCTTCCGCCGTGACAACGGCCTCGGGGCGGCGCCCATCGGCTACGAGTTCTGGGGCGACCTGGCTGGCGACGAGCGTGAGGAGCGCGTGCTGGTCATCGGTGGCGTGCTGGTGGTGGTGGGCGAGGGCTACCGGGACGGCCGCGGCTACGACTTCGAGCGCCTGGGTGTGCGCTCGGCCGAAGACGTTCAGCGCGCGCGCATCGAAGACGTCACGGGCGACGGCAAGGCCGAGATCATCCTCCGAATCCGTGAGCGGGACCGCCACGGTGTGCGCGCCAGCTGGATGGTGCTGGGCACCAACGGCGACGGCCTGACCGAGCTGCTGAGCGTGCCCGTGTTCGAGCGCACGCGGCAGGGCATCGTTCGCTCGCGCGTGGAGCTGCGCCGCCAGCGGCGAGGCGCGCCCTTCATCGACGTGCACGTCGGGGACGCCGAGGGCATCGACCCCGCCACCTATGCGGGCCCCGCCACGGGCGACACGCTCTCCATCCTGGTGCCGTGGGGCCCCGTGCTGCGCCAGACCTACCAGTGGAACGGTGAGAGCTTCGCCGAGACGGAGAGTCAGCCCAACCCGAACGCGCGCGTGGAGGGTGGTGAGGTGGTCGGGACCGAGACGGAGCGGCCCGCGACCACGCAGCCCGTGCGCGACACACGCCCTGCCGCGCCCATGTCCGATGACGACGTGCTGGCGCGCGTTCGCGCCGATCGTGGCGTGCCGGCCGGCGTGGCCGTGCGCTTCCGTGCCCGTGCCAACGTCGCCGAGGGCCGAGAGCCCGAGCAGGTGTTCGCGCTCGGCGGCGCCATCGTGGTGCATGGGCCGGGCTTCCAGGGCGGGCAGGGCTACTTCTTCTTCGAAGCCACTCCCTCCGAGGCCGACCTACTCAGCGTGGAGACGGCGGACCTCACCGGCGACGGCCAGCTCGAGATCGTGTTCACGGTGAAGCAGAACCTGGGCGAGTTCCAGCGCGACATCCTCACCGTGCTCCAGTTCACGGCAACCGGGATCCAGCCGCTGCTGCGCGTGGAAGTGGCTCGCTACCACGGCGACGCGGAGCGCATCGTCAACGTGGTGGACCTGCGTCGTCGTGGTCGCACGGCCACCCTCACCATCGCCCCGGGTGAGGCGCGCGGCTGGGATGCCACCACCTGGCCGTTCGCAGGCTTCGCGAACGACGGCGTCGCTCCCCTCCTGCTGCCCTGGCAGGAGGAAGCGCGACGCTATCGCTACGCCGACGGCGCGATCGTCTCGCCCTAGCCCGTCACCCCCTGCGGAGGGCGGTCTCGATGAGCTCGCGCTGCAGCGCGAGATCCTCGGGGGTCTTGATGGGGGCGAAGCGGCACCCCGAGCCCTCACGTGGGACCACCAGGAAGTGCGTGGGCAGGTGCGCCGTGACCTGACCCACCAAGCGCTCGAACTGGACCACGCGGGCTCCGTCCACCTGCTTGTGGACGACGAACCAGTCGAGATCGAAGTCGCGATCGATGGCTCGTGCATCCAGCACCATGGTGTTGGTGTTGAAGACAGGGACGCTGTCCTGGTCGAACGTGGGGGGCAGCCGGAACGCCTCCACCACTTGGGCACGCCCATCTACCGCCAGCGGAATGCCGCCCTGGTCGCCCGCGTACTTGGGCGTGACCTCCACCGTGAGCGCGCGGCCTCCATGAAGGTGGGCGCCGATCACGGCGGGGTCCAGCGACGCCACCAGGTTGTCCACGTTGCTCATCAGCAGCAGCTCGCCGCCCGACGCCACGAAGCGCGCGAGGGCGCCGCTGCGACGCAGGGCGAAGGTCAGGTCACCGTGCCCGGTGGCGTATGGGGACAGCGCCCCCGACGCGTCACGGTGCAGCTCGCCAGCGGGGGTGACGCGCAGGGACACCTCCTGGGGGAACACATCGATGGGCAGCGCCTCACTCGGAGCGGGCAGCGCACCGAGCAGCGCCTCATGGGTGGCGAAGCTGCTCATGATCAGCACGGGCACCCGCGCGCTCAGTTCGGCGGACACGCGTCGCGCGTCGTCCAGCTTGATGTCGAGGAACGAGCGGCCGTCGTAGGCGGGGGCCAGCGCCTTCACCACGGCGCCGAAGCGGGTGGCCATGCCGCCTGCCAGCATCAGCACGCCCACGCGGCCGGCG
Organism: Sandaracinaceae bacterium; assembly: GCA_016706685.1. Lineage (NCBI taxonomy): Bacteria > Pseudomonadati > Myxococcota > Polyangiales > Sandaracinaceae > Sandaracinaceae bacterium. The sequence goes on from JADJJE010000019.1 coordinate 46,137, forward strand.
CGGATGGCCGCTTCGCCCTCACGGCGCAGCTCCGCGTGGTCGCTGCTCGCGGGGTCTGGGAGGGTGGCCAGCTCGTGGCTCGCCACCGGCGTGAGTTCACCCGTGAGGTGGTTCGTGGCGCTCTCGGCGCCAGCCCGCACCCGCGCTCGTAGCGCTTCGAAGCGCTCTGCGTCGAATCCGTAGCGCTGAAGAAATTCCCGCGCGGCCTCGTCCGTATCCCCGACTAGCTCGTTCCACCCAATCATCCGAGAACGTCTAGCCGATTGGCCGACAACTTGCACCCTGGTACCCCGATCCCCAAGAGACTGTGTTATGCGTGAAGGAGAGGTCACACCCCACCCCAACCCTCCCAACCCCCCTTCACAGTACCCAGCCACCCCCTCTACACAGCCCCCGGAGAACCCCATCATGACCGCACTCACCCCCAAGACCTCTTTGCCGACTCGCTCGACCCTCGGCAGGTTGGGACGTGTGGCGCTGACGGGTGTGGTGGCCGTGGCCTCTCTCGGCCTGTCGGGCTGCTACTACCCTGCGCGTACGCACGCCACGGTGACCTACTCGTCGGCGCCGCAGCAGCAGTATCACGTGGTCCAGGCACCCACGGCGCAGGTCTACACCAGCACGCAGCCCGCGCCGGTCACCACCTACGTGACGCAGGACGGCACCATCTACGCCGAGCCCGAGCCCACGTACACCGTCTATCAGGCGCCTCCCCCTCCCCGGCAGGTCATCGTGCAGCAGCGCGCCCCCTCGCAGGGCGCGGTGTGGGTGAACGGTCACTGGCAGTGGAACGGCTACCAGTACATCTGGGTGGACGGCTATTGGGTCCAGCCGCAACAGGGCTACACCTATGTCCAGCCCCGCTGGGAGCAGCGCGGTGGCGCCTATGTCTACGTGCAGGGTTACCAGCGCCCGAGCCGCGTCGTGGTGCGCCAGCCGCAGCACCGCACGGTGGTGGTCCAGCAGCAGCCCCAGCCGCGTCAGACCACGGTGGTGGTCCAGCCGCAGCCGCGCACCCGCACGGTGGTGGTCCAGCCGCAGCCGCAGCCCCGTCAGAGCACCGTCGTAGTGCAGCCGCAGCCGCAGCCGCGCACCCGCACGGTGGTGGTCCAGCCGCAGCCGCAGCCCCAGCCTCGGCAGGTGGTGGTCCAGCCGCAGCCGCAGCCGCGCACCCGCACGGTGGTGGTCCAGCCGCAGCCGCAGCCTCAGCCCCGCCAGGTGACCACCACTCGCACGGTGCAGACGCCCGCCGGCTCGCGCAGCACCACCACCACCCGAACCGCCACGCCGGCGCCTCGTCAGCAGCCTGCGCAGAACCCGCCTCGCGGCGGTGGACGGCGGGTCTACACCCCGATGTGAGCCGAGGGTCTTCCCTCTGAGAGAGCGCTCGGCGGCCTGCCGGGCGCTCTCTTCAATTGCTCACCACGAGCCGATGTTGGGCAGCTCGGAGAAGGGCAGCGCGGGCGGGAGCGCAGCGCCACGCTGCAGCAGCTCCACCGAGTGACCGTCGGGCGACTTCACGAACGCCATGCGTCCGTCGCGAGGCGGGCGGTGCAGCGTGACGCCGGCCGCCAGGAGCCGCGTACACACGGCGTAGATGTCGTCCACCTCGTAGGCCAGGTGTCCGAAGAAACGCCCCGTCTCGTACGGATCGGCCTGGTCCCAGTTGTACGTGAGCTCCACCTCGGGGCCGTCGGCGTCCCCAGGCGCAGCGAGGAAGACCAGCGTGAAGCGCCCCGCTTCGTTCTCGCGCCGGCGAGTCTCGACCAGCCCCAGCTGGTGGACGAAGAAGTGGAGCGCGGCGTCGAGATCGCGGACGCGCAGCATGGTGTGGAGGTAGCGCATGGGCGGAAGCCTAGCGGCAACCCGCCGCGTGGGCTCGCTCAGCGTCCATCATCGTCGGGCAGGTCGGTCATATCGACGCCCAGATCGTCACCCCATGGGTCTTCGGGGATGCGGTAGCCCCCGTCTAGCCAGTGGCTGAGGTCCACGGCCTTGCAGCGCGGCGAGCAGAACGGGAAGTCCCCCATGGTGCCACGCTCGGGGCGTGTGACGGGCCGCTTGCAAACGGCGCAGACGGGCTGTGCAGGCATGACCCGGGGTATAGCGCGAGGAGTGCCGCCCGCGCTCGTGTACGTGTGGGAGTATTCGCAGCGCGTGGCGTACACTTCCCTGGCTCCGCTGCTCTTCAGTCGAGCGTCCGCTTCCCCCGTTGGCAGGAAAACCATGCCCCACATCGTCACTCGGTCGTCTCGCGTACACCGGTCCCATCGTCCACGGTCCGTCTCCAGCGCGGGCGCGCTGCCCTTTGGCCTCGCCCTCGGCGTGGCCGGGCTCGCGTTCGGCTGTTCGTCGGCTGGGGTGGGGCTCGAGCCCCGCTACGTGGCGGTGCACAACGCGATGACGGCCATGGGCCTCGCGCAGACCGGCGCCATCAACGAAGGCTCGCTGGACCAGGGTGGCGAGGCGCGCCTCGAGGTCGAGCTGGCGGGTGGTGAGTGCTACACGTTCATGGCGCTGGGAGGCCGCGGCACGGAGGACATGGGCGTGCAGGTGTTGTCCGAGGGCGGCGAAGAGCTGGGCCGCGACCTCACCCACGACCGGCAGGCCGCCGCGCAGGCGTGCCCCACGCGTGACGGCGTCTATCAGGTGGTGGTGACCATGACCGAGGGCAGCGGCGAGTACCTGCTGACGTCTTGGTCGGGCGCTCCGGCCATGGCCCGCAGCGGCGGCGGCGGCGGTGTGCGCTCGGGCGGCGGCGGCGGCGCTGGGACCTGCGGCGCGCCGATGGAGATCGCGATGGGCCAGGCCGTGCGCGGCAACACCACCGGCGCGCCCTCGGCCATGCAAGGCAGCTGCGTCCCGAGTGGCAGCTCGCCGGAGCACGTCTACTCGTTTGCCCTCACGGAGCGCGCCATGGTGGACATCGCGCTCGAGTCGTCGTTCGACGGCGCGCTCTACCTCATGACCGACTGCGGCACGGGCGAGCTCGCGTGCAACGACGACAACCCCGACACGTCGCACTCGCGCTTGCAGCTCACGCTGGACGCGGGCACCTACTTCGTGGTGGTGGACGGTTACGGCTCGCCCAGCCAGGGGGACTACTCCCTGTCCGTGCAGGCTCAGGCCATGCAGAACCTCGCGCAGGTGTGCTCGGCGGCCACCGCCATCTCCCCGGGCGTCGCGGTGCGTGGTGACACCAGCGGCAGCGCGGACTACTTCCAGGCCACCTGCGCCGGTGGCGCGCACTCGCCCGACAACGTCTACCGCTTGAGCGTCGCTCAGCCCTCGCGCCTCCGCGTGCGGCAGTCCACCCCGGGCCACGACGGCGCCATCTACGTGCGCTCCACGTGCGACTCGGCCGCCACCGAGGTGCTGTGCAACGACGACTACGGCACCACCGCGGCCTCCATGGTCACGGGCGTGGTCCAGCCGGGCGAGTACTTCATCTTCACCGACGGCTACGGCAGCGGGCAGCCCGCAGTCAGCGGCTCCTACGAGTTCGTGGCCGACCTCGCGCCGCTGACGGGCGGGCAGGCCAACGGCGACACGTGCGCGGCGCCCATGGCCATGCAGGCCGGCTCCACGCCCGTCGACACCTTTCAGGCAGCGGACGACCTCGCGGGCACCTGCGGCGGGCAGGGCGGCGCCGACGTGGTCATCGCCCTCAACGTCACGGCGCGCTCGCGCTTGCGCGTCAACGTGCTCACCAGCGAGTTCAACGGGGTGGCCTACGTGCGCGGCGGCCAGTGCGCCGTGGCCACCGGCGAGGTGGCTTGCGTGCCGCTCGTGGCGGGCGGGGCCCCTCTCGACACCGTGCTCCAGCCCGGCTCGTATCACCTGGTCATCGACGGCGTGGACGCGGCCAGCTTCGGCCAGGCCGACCTGGACATCCAGCTGGAAGACCTGGCGGCCATGGAGCGCATGTGCCGCGGGGCGACGCGCATCGTGGCGGGCCGCACCGTGAACGGCACCACCGTGGGTGAGACCGACAACTTCCAGGCCACCTGCGCGGGCAACGCCGCCAGCCCCGACCGCGTCTACCAGCTGCGCCTCACGCGCCGCATGACGGTGCGCGCGCACATGACCACCACGGACTTCGACGGGGCGCTTCACATTCGCCGCGACTGCCCCGACGCCAGCACCGAGGTGGCCTGCAACGACGACTTCGAGGGCCAACGCCAGTCGATGGTCGAGGCCACGCTGGACCCCGGCACGTACTTCATCGTGGTGGACGGCTTCAGCCGCAACAACCAAGGCAGCTACAGCCTGCGCGTGGACACCACGCGCCCCTGAGGCCGTAGGCCGTCACTCTCGTGAGAGCAGCGCCGTCGCATCCGCAAAGGGAGCGACGGCGTTCACGATCTGGCGGGTGGCCACCAGGCCTGCACGCAGGTGCGGGCCCCAGGGCGCCATGTCCGTGCGGGCCAGCGCCGCGCGCGCCAGCTCCACCTCGGCTGGGTCACCCCGCAGGGCGTCGCTCGGCAGCGCGTCGTAGAAGGCGCGAAAGTCGGTGGTGGGGGCCAGCACGGCACGCAGCCCGTGCTCGTCCGCGAGCGTGGCCTGCACGCGCAGGGTCGCGTGCTCGCGCGGGACGTCACGCGGGGTCTCGTTGTCGAGGCCCCAGTCCAGCTCGCGGAGGCCGTCGGGCCCTTGCACCAGCGAGTGACACAGCTCGTGGAAGATCATCTGCGCGAGGCAGTCGTCCGCGTCCAGCGTCTCGGGCGCGCCCAGGATCATGAGCCCCGCGGGGTCGATGCTGGCGAAGCAGGTGTCGGAGCGGCGCACCTCGTAGCCGACACGCCGTGCGACCTCGATCCAGACGGTGTCGAGGGGGTCGCGGTACTGGCGTGTGACGACGCGGGACATGGCCTGGGTCAGAGGATCCGGCAGAGCGCCACCTTGAGGTAGTCGAACTCCGGGAAGGCCAGGAGGCGTGGGTGATCGGCGGGAGCGCCCGAGCGCTCCAGCACCTGCACGATGCGTCGGGTGCGCCGCGCGGCCTCGCGCAGCGTCTCTTCGAAGGCGGCTCGGTCCACGTGGCTCGAGCACGAAGCGGCCAGGTAGAGCCCGCCTCGCACCACGCGGCGCATGCAGCGCTCGTGCAGCGCCCGGTAGCTCTCGAGGGCGCTCGGGAGCGCACGTTCGCTGGGCGCGAAGCTGGGCGGGTCGCAGACGATGATGTCGAAGTCTGTCGAAGCGGGCAGGGCGTCCAGGTAGTCCGGCACGTCGCTGGTCACGGCCACGTGGTTGGCGGTGTCGAGGCCGTTGGCGGCGAAAGTGTCTGCCGTGAGCTTCACGGCCTCGGGGGCGATGTCCACGGTGGTGACGTGCACCGCGCCACCCAGCGCGGCGGCCACCGAGAAGCCGCCCGTGTAGCCGTAGAGGTTCAGCACCCGTGCGCCCCGGCTCAGCTGCCGCACCCGGAAGCGGCTCTCGCGCAGGTCCAGGAACAGCCCGGTCTTCTGCCCGTGCTGGAGGTCCGCCACCAGCTTCATGCCGCGCTCGGTGACCACCACGGGCTCGCTGGGGAGGGTGCCGAAGGCGGCGTGCACCTCGGTTTGCTGCTTGCGGCCCACGCGCCAGAGCAGCGTGTCGATGCCCAGCGCACGCAGGTGCGGCTCGGCGGCCAGCACCAGGGGCTCGCGCAGGGCCGTGGCGCCTTCGCCGTCGAGGCGCATGACGGCGATGCTGCCGTAGCGGTCCACCACGCAGCCGGGCATGCGGTCGGCCTCGCCGTGCACCAGGCGGTAGGCGCTGCTGTCGTCGGGGCGAATCCACGCACGCAACGCGAGAGCGTCCGCGAAGCGCGACGAGTAGAGGCGCGCGAGGGACTCGTCCTCGGTGGTCCAGACGCGCAGCGCGATGGGGCCCGAGTCGGCGTGGCCTCGGCACACGAAGCGGCCACGCTTGTCGAGCACCGTGAGCGTCTCGCCCGGCTGCACGTCGTGCGGCTCGAGCGCGTCGCGGTAGATCCACGGGTGCCCCTCGTGGATGACGCGTTCGAGCGGCTTGATGAGGCGGACGGGGCGAGCCATCCCCCCTCTTTGGCCCGGCCCCGCGAGCGGCGCCAGCCTCGGCTAGAGGGCTGCGGGCTCGCCGGGCGGCGCAGGCGTGGGAGGCACGGCAGGCGGCGCGGGCACGGGAACCGCTGCCGGCGCGGGCTGCGTGGGCAGGAAGCCGTCGTGCAGGAACCCGGCGTCCACGTAGCTCTGCACCGTCAGGTCGTCGTGCGCGGGCACGATGGCGAGGGTGGGCTGGGCATCACGCAGCGTGATGAGCGCTCGCGCCTGAGCCAACGTGGCTTCGCGGTCTTCGCCGAGGCCCAGTGAGACGGCCAGCGGGCGCCCCACGGCGCGGTTCAGGTTGTGGTGCGACCACACCGTGTCGCCCACCAGCAGCACTTCCTGGCCGTTGGCGAGCGCCACGAAGACGTAGAGGCTGCCGGGGGTGTGACCTGCGGCCGGGATGAGCACCACGCCCGGCGCCACCCGCGTGGGCTCGGTCAGCGGCTGCGAGGTGAGCGCGGCGAGCTGGGCTGCCGTGAAGCCTGCGTCGGCGGGCATGGCCTCGGCCTGCGCGCGGGTCAGTCGCACCCTCGGGGCCAGGTCGGCGAAGTCCGGCGACTGCGAGACCCCGCGCACGTGGTCGAGGTGCTCGTGCGTGAAGAGGATCTGCTCCGCTCCCCGGAGCGCTCGCGCGACTCCGTCGTAGGCGGTCTGGTCGAACGCTCCTCCTCCGAAGGCCTCGTCGTGGGTGCTCCGCTCGTGCGGCGCGTCCACGATGATGTAGCGGTCTGCCCAGGCGATCTGGAACGCCGGGAAGACGAAGGTGGTCCGGGTGACGACGTCCCAGCTGGCGCCCACGAACACACGCGGGGCTTCGCTGCGTGCCACGACCCAGCGGCCCACGGCGGTGGGCAGCGGACCCGACCCGCTCCGGGCGATGACACGCACGTGGTTCAGGTCGAAGCCGCGCGGCGCACCCAGCGGCAAGGGCGCGTGGGTGAAGAGCACGGCGAAGGCCGCGAGGAGCAGGGCCAGCAGTACGCCGACCGCCACCAGCCAGCGGCGCCGCTTCCGCTTGGGAGCCGTCACCGCCACGGGGGACGCTGTGGGCGTTTCGGGGGGCGGCGGCGAGTCGTCTTCCGGAGCAGTCATGCGCGGCTCAGCATGGAACAAGAAGCGGCGATGAGCACCCACGCGCTGCGGGCAAGTGCCCGTTCGTGCGCTACGCTCCCGGCGATGGCGCGGACATGGTCACTGGTCGGGCTGACGTCGCTCGTGCTGCTCCTGGGTGCGAGCCTGGCCCCGGCACCGGCACGGGCGGACCGCGACACGCAGCTCTGGCTGAGCGCACAGCTGCGGCTGCGCTTCCACAAGCAAGTGCACTTGGACATCGAGCAGGGCCTGCGCCTCGACGAGGACATCTCGCACGCAGGCCGCGTGCTGTCCGAGGGGGTGCTGGCCGTGCGCGTCACGGACTGGCTGCGCCTCTCGGTGGGCTACCGCTACACGTGGGTGAACGACAACAGCCCGGACAGCCGGCACCGCGTTCATGGGGACGCGCGCTTCGGTGACAGTGTGGGGCACTTCACGTGGGTCACGCGGGTTCGGTATCAGGCCGGCATTCGTGACGGGCGCCCCACGCGCCACACGCTGCGCGGCTTGTTCGGCGTGGGCATCCGCAACGACAGCCCCGTGACACCGTACCTGTCCACCGAGCTGTTCTCCGACGTGGGTCATGGCGTGGGGGCAGTGCGGCGCGCCTGGCGCGGGACCGCCGGGGTCGAGATCGCCACCAAGCGTCACGCGCTGGACGTGTACTACCGCATCGAGGTTCCGCTGAACGACGACCGCGACCCCACGCTGCACATCCTGGGGCTGTCGTACGGTTACGAAGCCAAGCTCTACTAGCGGACCTCGAGCGGGCCTGCGTTCAAGCGGTTCGCGTTGTCTTTGCAGTTGGAGCGCTGCCCGGAAGTGCACGCGCGCAGCTCGCCGAGCTGCAGGCGATGGCTGCCCGCGTAGAGCCCAATCCAGATGGTGTAGGTACCGGGCGGGTAGTTGGCAGCCACGTCCAGCTCCTGCCGGTCCACCACGATGTCTCCCTGCTGCCAGCGAGCGATGGGGTAGAGGTCGTTGACGGGGTCGTGGTCGCCGTTGAGCCTCTGCCCGTGCCCGTCGATGTGCAGAAAGATCTTGTAGCCGCCGATGTTGGGCACCAGCGCGCGCCAGTACCACGTGATGACGAACGACTGGGACGGCCCCACCGTGGTGCCGGCGGGGAGCTCGATGTCGTAGCCGATGAGCTCGATCTTGTCGCCGAAGTTGGCGCGCAGCATGTGCTGCGGCTCACGCGGGAGCGCACGGAGCACCGACGTGGCGAGCGGGTTCTGGTTGTCCCGTCCCGCGATGGGATGGTTGGTGGCCAGCAGGATGCGCGCGTTGCGGGAGTCAGCCACGAACAGGTGCTCACTGCTCAGGCGCCGGTACTGGAGGTTCACGTCCACCAGCTGCTCCGCCGGGAAGACCGTCCAGACGCGGTCCTCGCCTGCGCCGTTCAGGAAGCCGACGATGGCGGCCACGTCGCGCAGGGGCTGCACTTCGCCGTCCGTGTAGTAGGCCCCCGCGCGCCCGCCTACCTGGTACTCGCCCAGGGGCTCGTCTTCACCGCGAAGGGTGTTGTAGGTCTCGAAGACCTCGCGCGGGGAGAGGTGCCGGCTGAGCTCGGGCAGGAAGCCGAACGCGAAGTAGGCCCCGAACACCAGCCCGGTGAGGGCGATGGGCATCAAGCGCAGCTGCGGGCGGCGGGCCAGCAGGTTGAAGACGCGCGGCGTGACGAAGAGCAGCCCCACCAGCGCGGGCGGCAGCAGCAGCAGGTAGCGCCCGATGCGCACGGCCAGCGAGTTGAAGCGGTCGGGAGCGGCGAACACCAAGGCGCCGAACACCAGGATGCCCAGCAGCAAGACGGCGATGAGCACCCACCAGAAGCGGTGGGCGGGGCCGCGCTTCCACTGCGTGAGCACGAAGGCGCGCACGTTGGCGCGTGTGGGCTCCGGCCAGGGCTCCGCCGCCAAGAACGTGAGCGCCGTGCCCAGCGCGAACGCACCGGCCGCCACGGCCCAGCCGAGCTTCGCCGAGAACCCAGCCTCCGGCACGGTCGGCCGCACGCCGGGCGTGCCCGTGACCGGGGAGCCGGGGAACATGGCGTAGTCACGGATGAGCAGCGCCACGAACAGGACGCCCAGCGCGGCCAGCAGCCACTCGGCTCGGCCCTCGCGGTGCAGCTCGGCGAGGGTCAAGGCCACCGCGACGGCGAGCGCAGCCACCGCGTAGGTGGGGGCGCTGCCGTAGCGCGAGGCGAACAGCGTGGTGACCGCGTAGCTCACGGCGAACCACACCAAGAGGAAGACGGCGAACCCTGGCGCGGTCACCACTGCGGACTCGCCCAACAGCCCGCTGGTGGTCACCGGGGTGGCGGCCACTTTCGGATCGGCGGCCACCTGCGAGTCGGCGGTCGCCTGCGGGTCGGCGGTCGCCTGCGGGTCGGCGGTCGCCTGCGGGTCCGCTGCCGCGCTCTCGCGATACAAGCTCTCCTGAAAGCGAAGATTCGCGCCTTGCGGGGTGGGCCCTGCTTCCGAGGTGTCGTCGTCGTTGGCAGCGCTCATGCGCGCGAGCAACACGCCCAGCGCCGGGATCAACAGCGCGGACCACGGCGCAAAGTTGTGGAACAGGCGCTCCACCTCGCGCTCGAACGTGGGGGGCTGACCGCCACGCGCACCGCCACCGAGCCACACGCTGTACTCCGGCGCGTCCGCGCGGACGGCGCCCCACACCAAGAACGTGAGCACGCCCGTGACCAGCCAGAGGGGCACCACCGCGTCTAGGCGGCGGCGCTGCACCGGGTCCAGCAGCGTGGCCACCGTGAAGCCGAGCAGAGGGGGGAGCGGGCCCAGCAGCCCACCGCTGGCCCACGCGGACAGCCCCACGGTCACCAGCGCGAGCCCTGTGGCCAACCAGCGCCGCGTCTCGGTCGCGTGCTCGACGAACACCGTGTGTGCGCACGCCAGGCCCACCAGGGTCTGCAGCGCAAAGTGCGGCGCGGCGCCCAGCATCATGCGGCTGTTGATCAGGAAGAGCGGCGACGTGGCGCACACCACCACGGCCAGCACGCCCACGCCGCGCCCGCCGCCCAGGCGACCGAGTGCATAGACCAGCGCGAGCGTGAGCATGCCGCAGAGCGCGATGGGCAATCGCCCCGTCCACTCGCGCACGCCGAGCGCTTGGAACGACAGGCTGGTGAGCCAGGGCCCCAGCGGCGAGCCGTCCACGCTGGCGGAGCGTCCCTCGGACCAGCTGCGCGCCACCTCGGCGACGTCGATCTCCCACGGGTCCCAGATGCCGCTCCAGTTCAGGCCCACCACGAGCAGCGAGAGCGAGAGCGCGAGGAGCGCATAGCCGACGCGCCGTTCCAGTGTTGCCGTGTCCATGAGCGGGCGCAGGCTACCCGCGCAAACGCGGCCCGTCCACCGGCAGGGCGCGCTAATCGAGGCCTTCGTCACCTTCGGCCGGCGCAGCCGTGGGCGCAGTCGTAGCCTCGCGGACCACGGGATCCCCGCCCGTCTCGATGTGCTCGAGCCGCCGCACCATGCCGCGCACGAAGGTGCGGTAGCCGGCGAGCTGCCCCGCCGGGAGGAGCTGCCCCGGGCCGTTGAGCACGGGGAGCGGATCCACGAAGCGGCCGTTGTGCTTCAGCCCGAAGTGCAGATGCGGGCCCGTGGAGCGCCCGGTGGTGCCCACGCTGCCGATGACCTGACGCTGGCGCACCTCGACGCCCACCGCGATGCCGCGCTGGATGCGGTGCATGTGCGCGTAGTGCGACTCGTAGCCGTTGGCGTGCCGGATGGAGACCAGGTTGCCGTTGGCGCCCTTGGGCCCCGCCCAGCTGATCTCACCGTCGGCGGCCGCCCACAGCGTGGTGCCCGTGGCCGCGGCGAAGTCCACCCCGTTGTGCGGCACGATGCGCCGCAAGATGGGGTGCATGCGCTGCGGGTTGAACAACGAGGAAATGCGCTCGTACTGGAGCGGCGTGCGCAGCCAGCCCCCGCGGAAGCCACGCCCGGCTTCGTCATACCAGTCGCCGCGCCCGTCGCGCCCCTCGTAGTAGAACGCGCGCAGCCGCCCCGCGCGGGCGCTCACGTACTCGATGGCCACGGGCGTGGCGTAGCGCAGGAACACTCCGTCGATGCGCTCCTCGTCCACGATGACCCGCAGCGCGTCACCCTCGCGAGCGCCGCTCGAGAAGTTCATCTTGCCGTCGAACACCTCGACGAACACGCCCACCAGCGACGCCGCGAGCCCGATGCGCGTGAGCGCCTCGCCGAGGCTCGTGCGCACCAGCCCGCCCACTTCGTGCCGGCGGCGCTCGATCTCGCGCTGCTGCAGCCGCCCGCTCCAGGTGCCGTCTTCGGCGCGGGTGGCCACCACGAATTCGATTGGGTTCTGGTGGTACTCGAAGCGCACCAGCTTCCCCTGACCGTCGCGCTCGAAGAACAGCCGGTCGTCGGCCCGGCAGCGCCGGAAGTCCAGCACCTCGCGCACGGCGTCCTCGATGGGCACGAAGTCGTCGGCCCCGAGCCCTGCCATCTCGAGCGCCTGGCGGAATGCCCGTGCGGTCCCGAAGCGGGCCTCGCTGCGCACCGTGGCGGCGGCGTGCAGCGGCGCGTCTCCGGTGGCCTGCGCGGTGGAAGGAGGGGCGTCCGGGACCACCACCTCGGCGGGGTCCGGCTCGGGGATGGTCCCATCCGGGTTCCAGTTCAGGCTCTCGGGCGGGATGTAGTGAGGCGCGGCCGCAGCGCTGGCGGGGGCGCGGCCTCGGGGGTGGGTGGCCGCAGCACCACGAACGCCACGATGCCCGCCACGACGGCCGTGATGGACACGCTCACGATCACGCGGCGCTTGCGCTCGGCGGCCTCGACGTCTGCGCGCAGCAGGGGCGTCGAGACGCTGGGGAGCGGTCGCAGCGGAGCGTCTTCGCGTTTCTCGGACATTGGCGTGCGCCTCACCTACCAGGCTCGCGCGGTGCGTGCAAAACGCCGCGCCGCGGAGGCGAACCGCGCTTGACACACCCGCACGCCAGGGCTAGATAGCGCGCTCCCTCAGGCACGTAGCTCAGTGGGAGAGCACTACCTTGACACGGTAGGGGTCGGCGGTTCAATCCCGCCCGTGCCTACAAGCAGACCCGGGCCCCCCCGCTGAGGACGCGCACTGCGAACTCCCGGGGGGGTTTCTCGTTCTCGGGTCTGTCGACATGCGCAATTGCGGTGACTTCATCCTAGGGCTAGAGTCCCGCCCACTTTTGACCCGGAGCCTCGTGCTCCACTTCCCCGTACGGAGCCTGGCTCCGCCCGACACGAGACCACCCGGTGCTGCACAGGCAGCCCGCTGAGAGGTTCCGCCATGAGCGACATCAACTCCAACGACTCCGCCCCGACCACCGATGCTGACGTGGTCCAGGACCCCAGCAGCGCCGCGCCTGCCCCGAGCCCCGAGCCGAGCTCGGTCGACGCGCCTGCGCCGCAGGAGGCCGCCGCCGGCAGCGACGACGCAGGTGAGCACGGCGACGCCGACGAGCACGGCGACGACGAGCACGGCGACGACGACCACGATGACGGGTCCGAGTCTGGTGAGGCCGCGGAGGGTGGCGAAGGAACCGAGGGCGGTGGGAAGCGCAAGCGCCGCCGTCGCAAGAAGAAGAAGCCCGAGGTGGACAACTCGCAGAAGTCGGCGCACGTGCCCTTCCTGCGCTACTTCGATGGCCGCGGGACCAAGACCCACGCGTTCGCCGCGGGCGAGGTCGTGGCCGGTCGCGTCGCCAAGCTGACCAACACCACCATCTTCGTGGACCTGTTCGGCAAGGGCCTCGCCGTGGTGGACGTGTACGAGCCGCGTGAGGTCCCCGCGCTGCCCGAGCCCGTGGTGGCCCCCGAGGCTTCCGCCGCGGCCGAGGCCGGCGAGGCTGCTGCCGCCGAAGGCACGGAGGGCGAGGCTCCCGTGGCGGCAGAGGCCAGCGAAGCGGGCGAGCACGCCGACGAGCATCACGAAGAGCACGAGCACGACGAGCACCACGACGAGCACGAGCACGACGAGCACGACGACGAGGACCACGAAGGTCACACCTCCGCTGGCTTCCTCGAGGCCATGGAGGCGGCTGGCCCGCCGCCCGAGCTCCCGGCCATGGGTGGCATCGTGCGCGGGCGCATCAGCTCCGTGTCCGAGAGCGGCCACATCGTCCTGGTGAACCGCATCATCGATCGCGGCGCCACCAAGGCGCGCATCGCGGCGGCGCGTGACGCCAAGCTGCGCGTGCGCGGCATGGTCTACGGCTTCAACCGCGGCGGCTTCGACGTGCTGGTGGACGGCGTGCGCGCGTTCTGCCCGGCGCGCGCCATGTCGCTCACCGAGATCACGGACCCCGAGTCGTACGTCGGCCAGAAGCTCGACTTCTCGCTGCCGCCCCTCAAGGGTGGCGGGCGCAGCATCATCGTGTCGCGCCGCGGCATCCTCGAGCGCGAGTCGCGCAAGGCGGCCCGCGAGCGCATGAAGCAGCTCAAGGTGGGCGAGCGCCTGCCGGGCACCGTGCTCCACGTGCGTGACTTCGGCGTGATCGTGGACCTGGGCGGCGGGCTCGACGGCCTGGTGCACCAGAGCGAGGTCAGCTGGGTGCGCGGCGCGCGCATGTCCGACTGCGTGAAGCCGGGCGACGAGGTGAAGGTGGAGGTGCTGCGCGTGCAGCCCGCCAGCCGCAAGGACCGCTACGGCAAGATCAGCCTGTCCATTCGGGCGGCGCTGCCGGACCCGTGGGACCAGGCCAAGGACATCCTCAAGGAGGGCCACTTCCAGTCGGCCCGCGTGGTCCGCACCACGGACTTCGGCGCCTTCGTGGAGCTGCGCCCCGGCATCGAGGGCCTGCTGCACATCACCGAGCTGGGCAAGGACCTCAAGCACGCCAACCAGGTCCTCAAGGAGGACGAGATCATCGACGTCATCGTCGAGCGCGTGGACAAGAAGGCGCGTCGCGTCGGCCTGTCGCGCCTCAGCGCCTCCGACAAGGCGGCCATGGAGTCGGGCGACTACGATCCGGCGCTGGTCCGCAACCTTCGCATGGGCAACCACGTGAAGGTGGTGGTGGAGCGCATCGAGCACCACGGCATGTTCGTGCAGGTCAAGGGCGTGGTCGGCAAGCGCGGCCGCGGCTACCTGAGCAACCGCGACATGCCCGAGCGCGTGGAGGGCACCGCCTACAAGAAGATGGCGGTGGGCATGGAGATCGAGGTCAAGATCACGGGCACCGACCGCGACGGGCAGCTGCGCTGCTCGGTGAAGCACCGCGAGTTCGACGACGAGCGGAAGGCCGTGCAGGAGTACCGCAAGGAGGCCGGGCGTCAGGGCCTCGGCACCTTCGCAGACCTGCTGCGCGCGAAGCTCGACGGGTCGGGCGGCGACAAGAGCTGAGAGGGCAACAATTGCTTGCGCCGGTCCGCCGGCGCGGCTATACACGCCACCTCACTCCGGGCGATTAACTCAGGGGTAGAGTGCCTTCTTCACACGGAGGAAGTCGCTGGTTCAAATCCAGCATCGCCCACCAAAACGCCGCTCTCGAGCGGCGTTTTTCTTTCCGTCACGGGGCCCTCCGGTGGGGCGTGCGCGTCCGGCCGACCAGTGTACACTCCCCGCTCCGATGCCCCCGACCCCCGTCGAGCGGCTCGCGAGCGTCGTCGAGGACGTCCGAGCTGGAAGAGAGCGCGCCATCGCGAGAGCGATGCGGGTCATCGACGAGCGTGGTCCACTGCACCGTGAGCTCCTGCGGGCGCTGCTGCCCTTCACGGGGCGGGCTCGGGTCATCGGCATCACCGGGACGCCGGGCGCCGGTAAGAGCACGCTGGTGGACCAGTTGGTGACCAGCGCGCGCGCCGCCGGGCAGCGCGTGGGGGTGGTGGCCGTGGACCCCACCAGCCCGTACACGGGTGGCGCCATCCTGGGGGACCGCATCCGCATGCAGCGGCACTTCCTGGACACGGGCGTGTTCATCCGCTCGCTGGCCACGCGCGGCCACATGGGTGGGCTCTCGCGCTCGGCGGCGGACGTCATCAGCGTGCTGGACGCGGCGGGCTACGACCTGATCATCGTGGAGACCGTGGGCGTGGGCCAGGACGAGCTCGAGATCGCCCAGCTGGCCGAGACCACGGTGGTGGTGGTCACGCCGGGCCTCGGCGACGACATCCAGGCCATCAAGGCGGGCATCCTCGAGATCGCGGACGTGTTCGCCGTGAACAAAGCGGACCGCGACGGTGCGGACAGCACCGTGGCGGACCTGCAGCAGATGATCGCGCTCGGCGGTGCCCTGGCGCACGCGGGCTCGCGCCCTGCGGGCCATGGCCACGGCCACGGCGGGGTGGGGGCCATCATGCGCCCCGAGACGGGCGGGCAGACCGCGCGGGGCTGGGAGCCGCTCATCATCAAGACCATCGCGTCGCGCGGCGCGGGCATTGCCGAGCTGCTGGACGCCTGCGCGGCCCACGCCGCCTCCCTGCGCGAGACGGGCGAGGGCGAGCGGCGTGCGCACAAGCGGCGTGAGCAGCGCTTTGCGGCGCTCCTGCGCGACCTGCTGTTCGAGGAGGTCACCACGCAGCACGCGGCGGCCTACCGCGAGGCCCTGCGAGCCACTGCCGCAGGGGAAGCCGATGCGTACACGGCCGCCATGGGGCTGCTGAGCGTGGCCCTGGCCCCCGGGGAGGCAGCATGACCGCAGGTCGCACGCAGCCCACGCCGGGCGTCCGTGAGTTCACCGCGCTGTCCGAGTCCGACGCGCTGGCCCTCGGGCAGGAGGCGCAGGGCCTCTTCGAGCTGGCCCAGCAGGGGCTGCCCGTGGCCGCTGGGCGCGTGGTGCGGCTGGCCGGCGATCACCCCGACCAACGCTTGCTGGACGCGCTCCGGCGCGCGCTCGAAGAGCGGCCCTTCGTGCGGCTGCGCACGCTGTTCCCCACCGAGCACGCGGCGCTGCGCTTCGACCGCCGCGCGGGCTTCCCCTCGGACGTCACGCGGGACACGGCGCTGCCCGAGGTGGTGGCGGCGCTGATCGACTCGCTGCGCTCGCCGGAGCTGGCGGCCGCGCTGGGCGGCAGCCTGATGGGGCTGCACGTGCGCGTGCTGGGCTTCGACGTGCGCGACGCGGGCGAGCTCATCTCGGCGGACGCGCAGTCCGGTGACCCGGACCGCTTGCTGGTCAGCTGCGTGGGCGCCGGCGCGGCCCCGTTCCAGATCGACCGCCGCTCCATGCACACCACGGCCGCGGGCGAGGGACTGAGCGGCGACGAAGCCGAGCGCCTGGCGGACCTGGCCGACCGCGCACAGCTGGCCCTCGGGCGCCCGCTGCGGCTCGAGTGGGGCCGCGACCAGGGCCGCGACGTCATCACCAGCCTGCGCACGCTGACGTTCCGCGTGCCGCCGCACTCGCCGTGGCGGCGCGTGGCATTGATGGCCGCCGACGAGGGCGCCGTGTCGCCGCTCACCGTGGATGCCCTCGACCGCGCGCTCGGCACCGGCGAGCCGGGGCCCCACGTGGAGCGCGCCGTGAAGCGTGTGTTCGCGCGGCCGTATCGCCGGCTGGAGTCCGGTGGGGCGCTCGGCGCGGCGCGCACCTCGGTGCCTCGTGCCGCGGCCCAGGCGGCGCGCGCGGCCAAGGAGGCAGCCTTCTACGTGGCGGACGCGAAGCGCTACGAGCGGGCCCATCCCGCGCGGCTCATCGAGGTGGACGCGCTCGACCTCGCGCACGTGAGCGACGAGGGCCTGCTGGACGCCATGCGGCGCCGGCAGCGGCTGACCGCCGAGTGCCTGCTGCTGCTGGACCGCGGGCGCGTCACCACCCTGACCGTGCTCGAGGCGCTCGAGATGACGCTCGGGCCCCTGCCGCGCGAGTGCTACGGCGCGCTGGCCACCCCGCGGCGCACCCGCGAGCGCGAGCGCACGCTGGTCACGCTGGCGCGCTTCGGCAACCGCGTGATCTCGGAGCTGGGCCGCCTCCCCGAGCGAGAGGCGCTGCCGTCGTCGCTCGGCCGGGAGTGGGACCGCGTGCGGGCCTCCGTCGCCGGCGTGCGCCCGCTGGGCATCGACGTGCGCCCCGGGGCGTTCGGCGACACCGACGCGGGTTTCCGCACGGAGCTGCAGCGCGTGGCGGCCCTCGACATCGACGCCAACGAGCGCGCCCGCAAGGACGCCATGCGGCGGCTGTCGGCCACGGCGCGCGGGCGCGACATGGGCCGCTCGCGCGAGGGGTTGGTCAGCTCGCTGGGCGGCCTCGCGGAGCGCGTGGCGGTGGTCAAGGGCGTGGTGGCCGAGCAGCTGGCCGCGTCGCTGCTGCGTCTGCGTGCCGGCGCGCTGGCGGTGGGCGCGCGCCTCGTGGAGCGCACCGTGCTGGACCACCCGAGCGACGCGCTGTACCTCACGCTGGCCGAGCTGGAAGAGGCTCTCATGGGAGAGCCCGGCGCCTACGCGAGCCGTGTGCGCCTGCGCCGCGAAGACGACGCCCGCTGGGCGAATTTCGAGGCCCCCCGGCGGGTCTGAGAGCGCTATTCTCCGGCGGCCGCGGCGCGCGACCACGCGGTGTTCCACTTCCTGGGTCGCACCACAGAGCCCGCCATGCGCGACGACGCCTTTGTCCTGCTTGCCCACGAGGGGCCCCTCAGCCTCGTGACCATGAACCGCCCCGACAAGCTGAACGCGCTCAGCCAAGAGGTGCTCGCGGATCTCAAGGCGGCCATCGCCGAGATCAAGGCGCGCCCGGCCACCCGCGTGGTCATCCTCACGGGCGAGGGCAAGGCCTTCGTGGCCGGCGCGGACATCGCAGGCATGCGCGGCCTGAACCCCATCGAGGCACGCTCCTTCGCGGCCTATGGGCACCAGGTCTTCGCGTCGCTCGAGCAGCTCGCCTGCCCGGTCATCGCGGCGGTCAACGGCTTCGCCCTGGGTGGTGGCTGCGAGCTGGCGCTGGCGTGCGACTTCATCTACGCGTCGGAGCGCGCCAAGTTCGGGCAGCCCGAGGTGGGCCTGGGCGTGACCCCGGCTTCGGCGGCACCCAGCGTCTGGCGCGCCGCGTGGGCCTCGGCCTCGCGCGCGAGCTGGTCTACACGGGCCGCATCATCGACGCCGCCGAGGCGCTGCGCATTGGGCTGGTGAACGCCACCTTCGCGCCCGACGCGCTCTTGGACGAGGCGCGCAAGACCGCCGCGCTGATCGCCGCGCAAGGCCCCCTGGCCGTGAGCCTCTGCAAAGAGGTCATGAACGCCGGGGAAGGGCGCCCCCTGCCGGACGGCAACGCCCTCGAGGTGGACGCCTTCGGCCGCGCGTTCGAGTCCCCGGAGCGGAGCGAGGGCATGAGCGCCTTCCTCGAGAAGCGGAAGGCCACGTTCAGCGACCGCTGAGCGCTCCCGGCGACGGGCTCACTCGCCGTCGTAGAAGTGCTGCTCGTGGCAATCGAAGAGGTAGCGCGAGGGGCCCTCGTCGTCGTCTTCGAGCGCGGGCAGCACCTCGAGCTCGTGGCCGAAGTGGGTGGCCATGGCGTCTGCCGTGCGGGCCTGCTGCCATGCATCGAACGCGATGCGCGCGTCGTCGCAGCGCCCCATGGCGGCCAGCGTGTCGGCCTCGAGCGCCCGCAGCGGCGCGGCCCCGGCACCCACGCGGCGGGCGATGGCCAGGTCGCTGAGCGCGCGCTCGTGGTGACCGTTCTGGACCGAGTGCCAGGCGCGGGCCAGGTAGAGCTCCGGGTCCCACGGGTCCACCTGGGCACGGCGCTCCACCGCGAGCAGCTGCAGCGCCTGCGCGTCATCGTCATAGGCGGGCGGGCGCACGTCTTCGACCCCTAGGTCGGTCTTGCGCCACAGCAGCACCGCGCCCACCAGCATGAGGGCACTGATGATGACCCCGGTGGCCGCGCCGATGGGGGGCCACGCGCGCGCCACCGGCATGGGCAGCGAGGCCACGGCCTGGAACGCCGACAGGCCCGCGAGGACGCCCAGCGTGACCCCCAGCAGCAGCCCGAGCGGCGCGCCGGGGCGGTCCACCGCCATGGGTCCCACCCAGCGCACGCCCCAGAAGGCCAGCAGGCCCACGCACGTGAGGCATGGGCCGATGGCGGCCGCGCGCACGTCCACTTCGGCCTCCACGCGCTCGAACAGCAGCGCGATGCCGCGCGCGAAGAGCTGCGGCAGCGCGGCGGCGAGCACCACGCCGAGCGCGGGCATGAGGAACACGTCGGGCGTCATGCGGGGCAGCTCACGCGTCGAACTCCACCATGACCGGGGCGTGGTCGGAGGGCCCGCTCTTCGTGGCGTCGGCGGCGCGCTCCACGCGGTCCACCATGGCGCCGATGCACGCGCTCGCCAGCCGGGGTGTGCAGTACACGTGGTCGATGCGTAGCCCGTTGCCGCGCTCGAAGCCGAGGCCGCGATAGTCCCACCAGGTGTGCACGCCGCCCGTAGGGTGAAAGGGACGCACCACGTCCACGAGGCCAAAGTCCGCGATGTGACGCAGCGCGCTGCGCACCTCGGGGTTGGCCAATACACCCGCGTGCCACTCCTCGGGGCGCGCCATGTCGTCGTCGTGGAGCGCCACGTTGAAGTCGCCGCACAGGACCACCGCGTCGGTCTCCGCGCTGTAGCGCTGGTCCAGCACCTCTCGCAAGCGCTTCATCCACGCCAGCTTGAACGGGTATTTGTCGGAGTCGAGCGAGCCGCCGTTGGGGAAGTAGGCGCACACCACGGTGACCCCGCGCACGCGGGCCGATATGAGCCTGGCCTGCTCGTCGAAGGCCGGGTCGCCCAGCCCCAGCTGCACGTCCGTGAGCGGATCCAACGACAGGATGGCCACCCCGTTGTAGGTCTTCTGCGCGTTGAGGGCGATGTGGTAGCCGAGCGCCGCCACCTCCACGCTGGGGAAGGTGTCCTCGAGGCCCTTGAGCTCCTGCAGGCACAGCACGTCGGGCCGGTGCTCGGTCAGCCACGCCACCAGCCGGTCGCCGCGGGCCTTCACGGAGTTGATGTTCCACGTGACGAGCTTCATCGGCCGCTGGTGTAGCATGCCGTCATGACGCTCGAAGCCATCTCCACCGCGGGCGCCCCCGCTGCCATCGGCCCCTACTCGCAGGCCATCGCCGCGGGGGGGTTCGTGTTCTGCTCCGGCCAGCTGCCCATGGACCCGGCCACCGGCCAGCTCATCCCGGGGGGCGACATCGCCGCCGACACCCGGCGCGTCATGGACAACATCGTGGCCATCCTGACCGCGGCCGGCACCGACCTCGCGCGCGCCGTGAAGGCCACCGTCTACTGCACCGACCTCGCGGACTACGCCGCCATCAACGCCGTCTACGCCACCTACTTCGAGGGCCTGGTGCCCCCCGCCCGCGCTGCGGTCCAGGTCGCCGCTCTCCCGAAGGGAGCTAAAGTCGAGATCGAGCTGGTCGCGCTTCTGCGATGACATCTCGACTGCATGCCTCAGCCCCTCCCGCCCAAGCAAGCGAGAACATGCGAGAACCCCAATGCCCCTGCGACCCTCGACACCCACCAGGCCACGCGTGTGGGCTCGCGCGTCGCGCGGGGTCATGGCGCTCGCGCTGGGGCTAGGCATCTTCGGCTGTTCGGCCCGGGCCCCGAGCGCGGCCACCAGCCCGGCTGCGGCCAGCACAGGAGGGGAACGCGAGACGGCCAGCGAGGTGGTCTACAGCGAGGAGGCCCCCGGCGCCGGGTACAGCGCCGACGGAGTGTCCGGCGAGGCCGAGCCCTCGGTGGCCCCCGACGACGCGGAGAGCATGGACGCCGCCGATGCCTACGAGGCGCTCCGCAGCGTTTCGGCCGACTACGACGCGCTGATGGACCGCAGCTCGGCCGACTGCCCCGAGGCCGAGCGCCTGGTGCAGCGCATCTGCTACTTGGCGGAGCGCGTGTGTGGCCTCGAAGGCGTGGACCGGCCCGACCCCAACGACACCGATGGGCCAGCCCGCTGCGACGAGGCCCGCGCGCGTTGTGCGTCCTCCGAGGCCCGCCTCGAGCGAGCCTGCTCGTAGGCAGCGGCGACCCCGCGGAAAAGGTCACCCCTCGCTCGACGAGCCCCGAGCCCCGTGCCACGGTCTTGGCTCTCCAGTACACGAAGGGTGCGGTGCCGCGTTGGCCCCGCAGGTCTGTGGATGGTCGGGCCGCCATCCCCGTTGGACAACACCAACAGGGATAGTGCATGTCGACCTCCATCACCCCGGGGCCTGGCCCTCTTTCGTCTCCTCCGCCCGAAGCCTGGGAGCCACTCGTGCGCGTGGCTCGTCTGGCGGGTCGCCCGCTCGAGCGCTTCCTGCGCATCGAGGCCGCGAGCGGCATCCTCTTGCTCCTCTCCGCGGCCGCGGCGCTGGCCTGGGCGAACTCGCCATGGGCCAGCAGCTATGACTACGTGTGGCACACGCCGGTGGGCGTCCGTCTGGGCGGCTTCTCCTTCGAGCGCTCGCTCGAGTGGTACGTCAACGACGCCTTGATGGTGATCTTCTTCTTCGTGGTGGGCCTCGAGATCCGCCGCGAGATGCACCACGGCGAGCTGTCCGAGTGGCGGCGCGCCGCGATCCCTGCGGCCGCTGCGCTGGGTGGCATGCTGGCCCCGGCAGGCCTCTACCTCGCGTTCGCCGGTGAGCCGGCCACCCGCTCCGGCTGGGGTGTCCCCATGGCCACGGACATCGCGTTCGCGGTGGGCATCCTCACGCTGCTCGGCAAGCGCGCGCCCGCGGCCCTGCGAGTGCTGCTGCTCGCCGTAGCGGTGATCGACGACCTCGGGGCCATCGTGGTCATCGCGCTGTTCTACTCGTCGGGCGTGTCGCTCGTGGGGCTGCTGGTGGCCGCCCTCGGCGTGCTGGGCGTGTTCGCCATGCAGCGGCTCGGCGTGCGCTCGAAGCTGGCCTACATCGCCCCCGCCTTCGTGGCCTGGGCGGGCATCTACGCTGCGGGCATCCACCCCACCATCGCAGGCGTCATCGTGGGGCTCATCACGCCGGTGCGCGCGTGGCTGGGGCCCGAGGGCTTCGTGGCCGGCGTTCGTCCGCAGCTCGAGCGCCTCTCACAGGCGGCGCCGGGCTCGCTCGACCCCCACGAGCTCGCCGAGACGCTGCGGGTCGTCGACGCGGCGCGCCGTGAGGCCATGTCGCCCGCCGAGAGTCTCATCGAGAAGCTGCACCCCTTCGTGGCCTTCGGCATCATGCCCATCTTCGCGCTGGCCAACGCGGGTGTGACCGTGTCCGGAGGCGCGCTGGACGCGGACTCGTGGCGCGTGGCCACGGCGGTGACGGTGGGGCTCGTGGTGGGCAAGCCGCTGGGGGTGCTGCTGGCCATGTGCCTGGCGCTGCGCTTCCGCCTGGGGACGCTGCCCGTGGGCCTCACCATGCGGCACCTGCTGGTGCTCGGCGTGGTCGCCGGCGTGGGCTTCACCATGGCGCTCTTCATCGCGGCGCTCGCGTTCACCGACGCGCACCTGCTGGCTGCCGCCAAGCTGGGTGTGCTGGCGGCGAGCGGCGCAGCGGGTGTCCTCGCGCTGGTGCTGGGTCGAGTCCTGCTCACGCCCGTCGGCGTGGCCGGCGCCGCCGAGACCGCCGACGAAGCCGAGAGCTCCACCGCGCTCTGAGCGGGCGACTCCGTGGCGCGCCCGCAGCCTCGGAGGCCGAAGGCCGTCAGTACACGAACACCGCGCCGCTGTCGGGCGCGGCGTTGCTCGCGTCGTCGCCGTTGATGAGACGGGAGCTCGAGTCCTCTAGGTAGGCGCCCACCGCGAGGCGCGAGCCGTCCGCCGAGCACGACACCGACCAGCCGAATTGATCGCCCATCTGCGTGTTGGTGGCCTTCACGTAGGCACGCGGCGTCCACGCCGTTCCGACGCGCCCGTATTGGTACACGGCGCCGCTGTCGGGTGCGCCGCTGCCGACCTGGCTGCCGTCGATTCCGGTGGACGCCGTGGACTCCTGCGGTGCGCCGACGGCCAACGAGGCACCGTCGGGGGAGAGCGCCACCGAGAATCCGAAGAGGTCCAGCTCGCTGGTGTTCGTGGCCTTGATGTAGGCCTCTTGCGCCCATGTCCCGGACCAGGCGAAGAGGTAGACCGCGCCCGCGTCGTCGGCGTCGTCGTTTTCCTGGTCGCCGTCGACCGAGGTGGCGCCCGACGCCTCGTGGAAGGCTCCGACGGCCAGGCGGGTGCCGTCATGGGAGAGCGAGAGAGACCGGCCGAAGCCGTCGAAGGCGCTGGCGTTCGAGGCCTTGAGATACGCGTCTTGGTACCAGACCATGTCCCTGCTGAAGACGTACACGGCGCCGCTCTCCTGGGCGGACTCGTTCGCCTGCACGCCGTCCACGCCCAGAGCGCCAGAGTCTTCCCAGCGCGCGGCCACGGCCAGCCGGCGCCCGTCTCCCGAGAGCGACACCGACTCACCGAAGAAGTCCTCCTGGCCCGTGTTGGAGGCCTTGAGGTAGGCCTCTTGCGCCCACGTCGCGACAGGGCGCGCGAACACGTAGACCGCGCCGGCCTGCAGCAACGAGTTGTTTCCCTGCGGGCCATCCACGCCCACACTGTTGGACGCCTCCTCCGGCGCTCCCACTGCCAGTCGGCGGCCATCGGCCGAGAGCGACACGGCGCTGCCGAAGCGGTCGAGGTCGTCGGTGTTCGAAGCCTTCACGAACGCCTGTTGAGTCCAGATCGCGCCGACGCGTGCGAACACGTACACGGCTCCGCTCCCGGGGGCGCCCTCGTTCTGGCCGTTGTCGACGCCCGTGGTGCTGGAGCCCTCGTGCGGGGCGCCCACCGCGAGGCGCGTGCCGTCGGCGGAGAGGGAGACGGCGCTGCCGAAGAGGTCTTCTGCGCCTGCGTTCGACGCCTTGATGTACGCCTCCTGGGTCCAGGCCGTACCCGTCCAGGCGAAGAGGTACACCGCGCCGCTGTCGGGCGCGAGGTCGTTGGTCTGGCTGCCTCCGATGCCGGTCGCGTTCGAGTCCTCGAATGGGGCCCCGACGGCCAAGCGGGTCCCATCGGCCGAGAGGGAGACCGAGTACCCGAACTGGTCGTCGTCGAACGAGTTCGAGGCCTTGAAGTAGGCTGCCCCGGGCACTACCTCGCACAGCTCGTCGGTCATTCCGTCGCAGTCGTTGTCGCGGCCGTCGCACACGTCGGCGGCGCCGGGCCGCGTCGACGCCGACTTGTCGTCGCAGTCCATGGTGACCGCGCCGCAGAGCGCATCGGGGGCCCCGTCGCCGTCGTCGTCTTCCCAGTCGTTCACGCCGAGGATGAAGTCCGCCTCGCCGTTGCAGTCGTCGTCCACGGCGTTGCAGAGCTCGGCGGCCAGCGGATGGATGGCGCCGCTGGTGTCATTGCAGTCGCCTGCGGAGAGTGAGTAGCCCAGCACGTTGGTGCTGGAGCTGATGGTGTCCGTGCCAACGCCGAAGCCATCACCGTCGGCGTCGCGGTACCAGGTCTGGGCGCCGCCGCTGACGGGGTCGTCACTGGGGCCGTTGCAGTTGTTGTCGATCATGTCCCCCGGGACCTCCTGAAAGGCCGGTGACGCCCGCCCCGCGTTGGGCGTGGTGTCGTCGCAGTCCAGGTTGCTCACGGAGAGCCCCGTGCCCGGGCAGGCCATGATCTCGGGCCCCGCTCCGTACAGGTCGCGGTCGTGGTCGGCGTACCCCGTGACCGTCAGCTCCTCGTCCACCACGCCGTTGCAGTCATCGTCGCGGCGGTTGCAGACCTCTGCGAGGCCCGGGTGCGCGCCACCCCGCGTGTCGTCGCAGTCTCGCGCGCAGGCGTCTCCGTTGCAGCAACGCGAGTCCACGTATCCGTCCTCGTCGTCGTCCTTGCTGCCGAACGTCGTGTCGTCGCAGTCCTCGTCGTGCCCCGTGTAGTCGCACACCTCGACCGCACCGGTGAAGCGGGTGGAGTCCGTGTCGTCGCAGTCGTCGCCGCACGGCGCCGCGCCATGACCGTCGCCGTCCGTGTCCACGCAGCCGCCCAGATCGGGGCCCACGTCCGGTCCCGCGTCCACGGGACCGATGTCGGTGCCCCCGCTGTCCGGTGGACCGTCCGTTCCACCACAGCCAGCCACCAGCACCAAGAGAAGGAGCCCGCGCACACCCACACCACGAGTCATCGACGCCCCCAAGGCAAGAGAACCAACTGGACCTTACTACGCCGTGTGGCGCAGGGCTTTGCTTTACTCTTCCAGCAGGATCGCTATCCTGACGGCCGTGACGAGTTCCTTTCCCCCCCCGAAGGAACGCGTTCCGCAGCCGCATACCAATAAGGCTCGGGATCCGTTCGAACGCCACCCTGCATGGGGCGTGCGAACGACCGCCATGGTCCGCACCCTCAAGCGCGCTGCCCGCACGGTGACCGACCACCGCTCGCCGGTGCAGACGCGCGTCGCGCTCGAGAACCTCTCACGCCTGGCGCCCCCGGTGCGCGGCGTCAGCCAGCGGGCGGGTTCGCTCGGCGGAGTGCCCGCGCGCTGGTTCACGCCGCACGGGGCACATGCCCAGGGGCCCGTCCTCATGCACATCCACGGCGGCGGCTTCGCGCTGTGCTCGTCGCACGTGCACGCCACGTTCATCTCGGAGCTGGCGCGCGCCATCAACTGCCGCGCGGTGGGCATCGATTATCGCCTGGCTCCCGAGCACCCGTTCCCGCTGCCCATCGAGGACTGCTACTCCGCCTACCTCGGGCTCCTGGACTCGGGCGTGGACGCCTCCCGCATCGTTCTCTCGGGCGACTCGGCCGGCGGCAACCTGGCGCTGGCCATGCTCCAGCGCGTGCGTGCCTCGGGCAAGCCGCTGCCGCGCCTGGTGCTGCTGCTCTCGCCCTGGGTGGACCTCGAGTGCCGCGGCGACAGCGTGCAGTTCAACGACCCGTACGACTACCTCTCGCGCGACCTGCTGGAACTCTTCGCGGCCTACTACCTGCAGGGCGCCGACCCGCGCGACCCGCAGGCGTCGCCCGTGCACGCGGACCTCTCGGGCTTCCCGCCCATGCTGCTCCAGGCAGGCGGTGGCGAGACGCTGCTCTCCGAGATCCGCACCCTGGCGCGGCGTGCGGAGCGGCAGGGCGTGCGCGTGACGCTGCAAGAGTGGGAGGGCATGTGCCACGCCTTCCACGGGTTCAGCATGTTCATCCCCGAGGCGGCGCGCGCGTTCCACGAGATTGGCGCCTGGGTCAACGCGCAGCAGCAGTGGCCGCGGGCTGGGCTGCTGCAGCGCAGCGTGCCGCGCCTGCACCGGCTCTTCGCGCCGGCCTGAGAGGACGTCCGGCGGTCCCCACGGCGCTTGGGGGCGGCCGCTGTCGCGCCGTTTTTCACACGCGTGAACGATCGTGGGCACGAGCGCCGCCGCCGTGCTCTCGGCCGGGCGTTCGCCTCGCCTTTTGCCGAGAATTGTCCGCTTGGCACGGGGCCTGCTCAAGGGTGCTGGCGTATGCGCCCAGCGAGAACTCCCGTTTCCAGGTCCCGTCCACTCCCCATGGCAGCGCTCGGGTTCACGCTGCTGATCGCGGGCATGGCCCTCCAGCCTGCTCGAGCCTGCGCCGACCTCGGCACGCTGGAGGTGCACTCCGGGGTGCTACGCCTGGAGCGCGCCGGAGAAGCCGTCTGGCGGCCCGTGGTGCGCGGCGGCTTCGCGGCCGAGCTGATTGGCCCGCTGCACATGGGCGCCTACGTGCAGCTCACCGGCTATGACCTGCCTCTGCGCTCGCCGCAGCCGGGCGGTGGCGTGTACTTCTCGGTGCGCCCGCGTCTCCCGGAGCTGCGCCTGCGGCCCGCGGTGGACGCTTCGTTCGGGCGCTTGCGTCTGCCGCTCGAGGGGTTGGACGGGCAGCCTCGTGGTCAGTACGAGCGCACGTTCGTGGTGAGCGTCGCCGGCAGCGTGGGCATCTCCGTGAGCCCTGCGGTCACGCTCGAGGCGCGCGTGGAGTACAGCCACTACTTCGCCACCGAGGCGGGCAGCCAGCTCGACAGCGGCGCCATCGCCATGCTGGCCGGGATGACCATTCACATCCCATGACGGGAATGCGCGGCGCGCGCTCCGTGGTAGCGTCGCTCGCATGGTGGTCCCAGAAGAGAGAGTGCGCGCATGAGCCCTTCCATGTCACAGCGCGCCATCGGCGACATGCTCGGGGACCGCTACCGCATCGTGTCGCTGCTCGGCGAGGGCGGCTTTGGCAGCGTCTACGCGGCGGATGACGTGGAGTCCGGGCAGCGGGTGGCCGTGAAGTGCCTGCACCCGCACCTGGCCCTGGACCACGACGTGGTGGTGCGCTTTCGGCGCGAGGCGCGCGCCGCCACCGAGATTGGTCACCCGGGCATCGTGCAGGTGCTGGACTTCGGTGCGCTGAGCGACGGCACCATCGTGATGGCCATGGAGCTGCTCACGGGCGAGGACCTGGCCAGCAAACTGGCGCGTGACGGCGCGCTGCGCGTGGGCGAGGCCTGCCGGCTCGTGTCGCACGTGTGCGCCGCGCTCGGGGCCGCGCACGACAAGGGCATCGTTCACCGCGACCTGAAGCCGGACAACATCTTCCTGCCTGCGGGCCCGGACGCGCAGCCCATCAAGCTGCTGGACTTCGGCATCAGCAAGTTCCAGACGCCCGCCGAGGGCGCCAGCATGATGACCAAGACGGGCACGGCCATGGGCACCCCGTTCTACATGTCGCCCGAGCAAGCGCAGGGAAAGCGCAGCGTGGACGCGCGCGCGGACATCTACTCGCTGGGCGTCATCTTGTTTCGGCTGCTCACCAACCAGCACCCGTTCGAAGACGACTCGTATCCCATGCTGGTGCTCAAGATCTGCACCGAGCCGCCGCCGCCCGTGCGTCAGTACCGCATGGACGTGCCCGTGGCGCTGGACGCGCTCATCACGCGCACGCTCAGCAAGAACCCCACGGAGCGGCCCGCCACGTGCGCGGAGCTGATGGCCGCGCTCCAGCCCTTCGTGGAGCACGACGTGGCCCCCGTGGTCACACCCGGCGCGGCAACGCGTGGCATGACACCGTCGGCGCTCTCACGGGTGCACAGCCCCATGGCCATGGCCAACACCGCCATGGCGTCTAGCCCCCGCGCGCGGGAAGAAGACCTCGACCTGGACGCGGACGAGCAGAGCGCGCTCGGAGGCGGCGGCAAGGCGTGGATGGGGGTGGCCGCGCTGATCGCGCTGGTGGGTGTGGGCATCGGCGCGTGGTTCCTCTTCGCCCGCGAGCCCGAGCCCGGGCCAGACCCAGCGGACGCACCGGTCGCGCTGCCGGTGCCCACGGAGCCCGACATCGCGCCGCTGACCACGCCGCCGCCCACCACGCTGGGCTGGCGCTTCGTTCACCCGCGCCCGCGCGCCATGCCCTCGTGGCGGGCCGTGGCCGTGGGCGGAGCGGGGCTCGTGGGCGTGGTGGGCAACCGTGGCCAGGCCGGGCGCTTCACCGAGGGGCGCCTGGTGCGCTGGCCCACGGCCACCACGGAAGACCTGCACGCCATCGTGTGGGGCAGCGCCGATGCAGCGTGGGTGGTGGGCGACCGCGGCGTGCTGCGCCGCCTGGACGGCTCGCAGGCGCACGTGGTTCCGTCGGGCACCGAGGCCGCGCTGCGCGACGTGGTGGTGGTGTCGCCCACCGAGCTGGTGGTGGTGGGCGACGCCGGCACGTACCTGCGCGTCATCGGCCAGCGCGTCACGCCCGTGGCCACGGGCATCGACCAGACGCTGTTCGGCGCGCACGCCCGCGACGGCGCCGTGTATGCGGTGGGTCAGGGTGGCCTCATCGTGCGCGTCACCGGCGACCGCGTGGTCACCGAGCGCCCGCCCGGCAGCAGCACGCTGCGCGCCGTGGGCGGCTGCCCGCGCGGGGACCTCTACGCCGTGGGCGACGACGGCCACGTCATGCTGCGCGACCCCGCGGGCGTGTGGCGCCGGCTCAACGGCACGGGCCGTGAGGGCTTCACCGGCATCACCTGCGACGAGGGCCGCGCGGCCGCCTCGGGCACCGGCGGCGGCGTGCTGCTGCTGGCGGGCGAGCGCTCCGTGCGGCTCGACTCGGGCACCGATCAGCCCTTCCGCGACATCGCTGGCATGGACGGCGCGGCCACCTGGGTGGTGGGCGACGCGGGCCGCCTGGCGCTGATGGCCAGCGACCACCTCATCCTGCTGACCGAGGGCACGTCGCACACGCTGCGCGCGGCCGCGTCGCTGGCTGGGCGCCTGGTGGTGGTGGGCGAGTGGGGCACCCTGCTGCGTGAGGGCGACGACAAGTTCACCGAGGGCGAGAGCGGCACCGACGCCGCGCTCGCGGGCATCGCCGCATACCAAGACGACCTGCTGGTGGCCGTGGGCGACCAAGGCGTGATGCTGGGCATCGGCTGGAGCAGCGTGCGCGAGATCGAGAGCCCCACCGAGCAGCCGCTGCGCGCCATCATCGCCAGCGAGGGCTGGCTCACGGCAGTGGGCGCGGGCGGCACCGTGGTGCGCGGTCCGCTCGAGGGGCTGCGCACGGAGATCCTCGAGGGCACGCCCACGCTGTGGGGCATCTCGGGCACGGCCGACGACGCGCTGGCGGTGGGTGACGACGGCGCCGTGGTGCGCCTCACGCGCCTGACCACGGCGCGCTTGCCCTGCGCTGCAGCCACCGGGCTGCGGCTGCGCGCGGTCCACAAGGGCGAGCGCGCGTCGTTCGCGGTGGGCGTGGGCGGCGCCATCGTGCGCATCGAGGGCGACGAGTGCGTGCTGGAGCAGGCGCCCGTGACCGAGCGCGGCGCGCTCTTCGCGGTGGGCCTCGACGACGAGGGGCGCGTGTTCGCAGCCGGCGAGGGCGGGATCGCCTTCGTGCGCGCCAACGACGGCACCTGGAGCGAGCTGGACCTGAGCGTGGACGTGGGGGTGTATGGGCTGCTGCGCACCGACCGCGACGTGTGGTTGCTGGGGGCCAGCGGGGCCATCTTGCGGCACCCGCGGACCGACACGGGCGGGCAGGCGCCGGGGGGCGTCACCGGCGGCGTCAGCGGCTGACGAGGCCCTCCCAGAACGTCATGCCTGCTCGAGTCCCTTTCACGCTTCACGACCTGCTGGCCGAGTGCACGTCCGAGGTGGGGGTGTATCGGCTCGATGACGGGGGCGAGCGCGCGCTCGGCCTACGTGTGCACGTGCCCCCAGCGCTCATGCGGCGTGCACCCTACACCAGCACGGCGTATGCGTTCCTGCAGCAGCTGCGCGGGGCCATCCACGTGCACGGGCTCATCGAGTTCCCGGCGCTGCCGGTGAACCCCACCAACCACACGCTCGCGCAGCGGGCGCCGTGGGAGCACGCCTACAGCCAGAACCCGTATCTGACGGGCTTCCGTCAGCTGCTGCATCAGGACACGCCGCCGTATCCCACCGCGTTCTGGCTGGGGGCGGAGCGGCGCTTCTTCGCCACCTGGGTCACGTCACGAGAGGGCCCGCGGCGGCTCGACCAAGCGCAGCGGGAGGCTCCGCGAGCTACCGTGGACGCGCTGCACGAGCAGCTGGTGCCCGCGTCCCTGCGCGAGCGCTGGGGGACCCTCGTGAACCACCGCCCTGGGCTCCTGCTGCTGGACAACAGCGAGGCCTGCGGGCTCTACCACGGGCGCACGTGCCTGCCGGGCGCTGCTGCCGCCGCGCGCGCGGGTGCAGCCGATGCGCCGTCCTTCGCGTTCAACGAAGTGGGCCTGCTCGAGTACATCGACACCCTGGACGAGTGGCGCGGCGCGGAGCACCGCTGCGTCGAAGACCGTGCGGCGGTGGTGGCGTTCCTGCGCTCGGAAGGCCGGTCTACCCGCGCCACGTCACTCTGACGTTCGTGCCGAACGTTGACGACGATCGAGTCCCTCGAGGCGACGGTCACTGGGCCTCACGAGAAAGGCCACCACCCCTTCTTCTTCGCCTTGGAGGCGGAGGTCTGCGGAGGCTGCTCGGCGGGTGGACGTGGAGCCTTCGAGTGCGGATCCCGCGCGGCGAGCTCGGCCAAGAGCTTTGCCGTCAGCTTGCGGTGTAGGTGCGCTGGGCCGTGTTGGTTCGCCGTCAGGAATGGGAGGTTGAGGTCGTAGTCGTCACGCGTGCGCAACTCGTCGAGCGCGAGGAGGTAGGCCTGCGCGATGCGGGAGAAGACCAGCGCGTCGCGCATCACCGAGACGCCCGCCTCTTGCTCGAAGTCGTGCGCGAGCGCTATCGCGATCCGGGCGACCGTCTCTCCGCGACCAGCGACGCCGAGGTGAGCGGCCGAACAGAGACGGAGCGCTTCGAATGGCGGGCGCCCTTCCTCCAACGCCACCACCAGCGCCTCCGTGAACTTGGCGATCGCGTGCTTGCGGACCTCCCAGGGCACCACCTCGAGCGCCGCTCGAGTGGCCTCGGGCGTGGCGGAATTGACCGTGCCACAGTACAGACAGTCGATCAGCGCCGGCAGTGTGTCCGGGTTTTCGAGTGGCCCGCCGCAGTGGCAGCAGGCGAGTGCGCGCACCTTCATGGCCGCCGAGAGTACCAGCTCGCGCCCGACCTTGTCGCCAGTCCATCAGACGCGAGTCGTGCGCAACCGACTACCCATCGGCCTCGATCTTTTGGGCGCGGGCATCGTCGACCCCGAGGGCCCGCGCGATGAGCGCGACCAGCGCGTCAGGGTCGGTCGCGACCCCTCCGCGATAGCCGCCGCCACCCTGCCGGGGAAGCCCACCCTCGGGGAGGCGCGCCATCCGTGCAGCGAGGGCGAAGGCCTGCTCGCGCTCATCGCCCGTCAAGGTCGCGACCGCGGACTCGAGCCGCTCGGCGAGGGTCTCGTTGGACAGCGCTAGGGCGACCGGCCGCCAACGGAGGAGGGGATGACTCTGGACGTTGACTTCGTAGCTCGCCACTTCCTCCTGGACCAGCGTGAGCTCCTCCTCCGACAGCCGGCCATCGGCCAGCGCGGTCAGCAGAAGGACGTCGAGGATGGCGTACCGCTGCTCCAGCTGTTCCATCGGTTCATCCGCGCCACGCCGGAAGAGCAGCTTGGTGATGTCGATGAAGTGCCCGATGCCGCCGGGTAGCGCGGCGGCTGCAACACCGATGAGCAGATTCTGGACAATCGGATCCATGCACCTCGTTCAGCTTCCAGTCGCCGTAGCCTACACCACCGCGCGGCTCAGCTCAGGGAGGTGCACCTCGCGGGCCAGCCGGTGGATGCCGAAGGCGTGGAGCGCGGCGCCGGCCATCACGGCCACGTGGAACAGCTCGTGCGGGCCTACGATGCCGGGGACCAGATGTGCGGGGGCGGCGAAGTCGATGATGGCGCCGAGGGTGTAGACCAGGCCGCCCAGCAGGATGGGCTTGGCCAGGTCGAAGCCCTGCAGCTTCACCAGGCGCCAGAAGCTGATGGACCCGAGCCAACCGAGGCCCAGGTAGAGCGCGAGGCCCGCCCCCTCGGAGAACTGGTGGAAGTAGACCGTCTTGAGCACCAGGCCCGTGATGGCCGCCGCCCAGGTGACGCCGGTCATGGCCCAGCGCCAGACGCCCGTGACCGACGTCATCTGCAACGCCGTGATGGTGCCCGCGATCATCACCCAGATGGCGGCGTGATCGAGGCGCAGGAGCACGGCGCGCGCCACGGTCTGCATGGGCAGCAGGTGGTACGTGCCGCTCATGGCGAAGAGGAAGACCGACCCCAGCGAGAAGACGCCGATGCCCACGCGCGCGGCGGGCGTGCGGCCCGCGCGGATGAGCGGGTACGTCAGCAGCAGCGCCACCAGCGCCGCGGCCAGGTGTGAGCACGACGCGAGCGGCTCCGCGAAGCCGGCGATGGCGTGGATGGGCGCGACGAAGGACTTGGCCATGGCTTCAGGCTACTGCTCGTGGGCCAGCGCTGTGTCTGCGCGAGGTGAAAGCATGTCTCCATCGTGTCACGCCCACATGCGTTAGAGTGTCTGCGTGCGGACCATCGCCATTGGTGACCCCCAGGCTCCCTTCGTCACGTTCCTGGGCGTCCTGCAGCACCATCGGCTGCTCGGTGCGGATGGCCGGCTGCGGGCGGACGTGCACCTGGTGTCGATGGGCGACCACTTCGACTTCGGCAAGCCGGACGTGCGCGAGCAAGCCACCGCCGACGGGGAGGCCATCCTGCGCTGGCTGGCCGACCACTCGCCCGAACAGGTGACCATCCTGCTGGGCAACCACGACCTGGCGCGCGTGTGCGAGCTGCGTGGCTACAGCGACGAGGCGTTCGGGCTGGCTCACACCGAGGCGCGCGCGCTGTACGAAGCCAAGGCGGACGAGGCCGAGTTCCTGACGCGTCACCCCTCCGTGCCGGACAGCGAGGCGCTGGCGCGGGACTACTCGTGCTTCAGCGTCTCCCAGCGCGAGCTGGTGACCGAGCTGTTGCGTAGCGGCCGCTTTCGGCTCTCGGCGCACCACGCGGGGATGTTGCTCGTGCACGCGGGGGTCACTCGCGAAGACCTCGCTGCGGTGGGCATCGAGGCCACCCACGCAGTGGCCGTGTCGGATGCGCTCAACGCGTTGTTGGATGCGCGTGTGGCGGCGTGGACGACTGGCCCGCTGGACCTCTGGCCGCTGCACCAGCCTGGCTCGGCGGCGCGTGGGGAAGGGCGCGGCGTGCTGTATCAGCGCCCGTGCGACCCCGCGGTGGAGGACCCGCGCAAGCTCGACGGGCCACCGCGCCGGCGCTTCGACCCACGCCAGCTGCCCGACGCCTTCGCGCAGGTCATTGGGCACATTCGCGACGGGAAGTGCCGCGAGCTCATGCCGGCTTGGTGCGAGCCCGGTCCGGCCCTTGACGCCACGCTGCGCTCACTCACGGTGAGCGGCGACGGCGTGCGCTACGAGCCGCGCTGCAACCCGGACGCGCGGCTGTATTTCACCGACGCGGGCATGCTGCACGTGCCCCCGGAGAGCTACCCATTGCTCGACCTCGACACGCGGCAGCCGCTAGAGCCCATGCGCTGACCACGCTGCCCGTTGGGTCACCCGCTGGGGTAGGAAACCCGTGCTCAGTGGAGTAACCTCCGCCACGTTGTGAACAAGGATTCCGTCACGGTCGGTGACCTCGCCAGGGAGCGCCGCCGCCACACGCTGATTGAGCGGCCGGAAGCCCAGGCCCAGTTCCTGCGGTGCCTCGACTCGGACGCGAGCGGGCCGTGCGTGCTGTTCTTGAGCGCGCCGGGTGGCACCGGGAAGACCATGTCGCTGCGGCTCTTCGAGACGCTGGCCCGAGAGCGTGGGGTGGCCACCACGTGGGTGGACGCGCGCGACGTTCCCGCCGACGCGCGCGCCGCCGAGCTGCGCTTTGCAGAGGCGCTGGCCGACCTGGCCGACGCGCGCCGGGGCGTGGTGTTCGTGGACACCTTCGAGGCGCACCAGAGCCTCGAGCGCATCTACCGCGATCGCATCCTGCCAATGGCGCCGAAGACGGTGCGTGTCGTGCTGGCCAGCCGACACAGCCCCGACCTTCGCTTCCGCAGCGACCCCGCCTGGGACCGGCTGCTGCTCGTCTACCGCCTGCCGCTGCTGTCGCCCACCGAAGCCGAGGCGTTGCTGCGCGCGCGCGAGGTCCCGGAGGCCGAGCGCCCGGAGCTGATCCAGCTGGCCCGCGGCCACGCCCTCACGCTGGCCTGCCTGGCCACCGAGAGCCCCGAGGCGCGCCGCCGCTATCGCGCGGGGCCCCACGTGCTGGCCGAGCTGAGTGACCCCATGGACGCCGATGAGCGCCGCGCGGTGTTCGTGCTGTGCTTGGTGGGCTGGATCGACGAGCGCGACCTCACTCATGCGGCAGGCACCGCTGGCTTCCTCCCACGCCTCGAGCGGCACGGGTTCGTGGAGCGCGTGGGGCGGCGCTGGCGCATCCACGATCTGTACCGCGCGGGCTTCCTGGCGCGTTTCGTGGTGGAGCTTGGCGACGACCTGGTCGCCCTGGTGCGGCGCGCCGCCTGGGTGATCCTGGGCCGCTATCGGGACGAGCCCGACTACGAGCGGCGCCGGCAATACGTGAACGAGGTGAGCCACATCCTGCGCACGCTGCCGCCGGGCGAGGCCCTCTTCGAGTTCGTGGAACAGCCAGTCTACTACCGCGATGCCATGCGGCCGGCGGACGTGCCGGCCATCGTGGCCGCCATCCGGCGCTTCGAGGGCCACACCAGTGCCACCCTCGCAGCCGAGCACCTGGCGCGCTTCCCGGAGCTCTGCGAGGTGCAGCGCAGCGTGGAGGGCGAGCCCGTGGGCGTGATGGTCTGGATGGACGCTTCACTTCTCCGCGACATGGACGTGGTGAGGGACCCCGCCGCACGCCGGCTGCGAGCCTTGGCGCAACCGGGCCGCGGGCCGCGGATGCTGCGCTGGTGGCTGAGCCTCGAGACCTATCAAGAGCCCACGCCCGCCTTCTTCCAGCTGACGTTGGACGCGGCCGCTGCGGGGCTGGCGCGCACGGACCTGCTCCTGCACGCCCACGCGGTGCGGGTGCTCACCCCGGCGTCCGGCTCCATCTGGCACGACCTGGGGCTGCTGGACCGCTTCACGGAGCTCGAGTTCGATGTGGAGGGGCATGCCTACACCGTGCTCGGCTACGACTTCCGGCGCGAGACTCCGCTCGAGCGCATGTTCCGCAACATCGACTGCATGGCGGCGTTGGCCACCCCCCCCGGCGCCGCCCAGCCGGCTTCTGCGCCACCTCCAGCGCGCAGCAGCCTAGCGCCCGCCGCGCCCCTTTCAGACCTCGAGGGCGCTGTGTCGGAGGCGCTGCGCTGGTACCGCCACGATGACCGTCTGAGTCGTGTGCGCCTTGCCAGCGCCATGCCGGAGGAGACGCCACTGGCCCGCGCTGCGCGGGTGCGCACGCTGCTCGAGACGGCGCACGCCCGCATGCGCCCGACGGGGCGGTACCCGGAGCCGGCCACGCTCATCACGCGTGCCTACTTCGACCGGACCGAGAAGCAGCTGGCCATCGCATCCGAGTTCGGCGTCCCGCACGGCACCTTCCGGCGCAAGCTGCGCGAAGCGGTGGAGCTGCTGAGCGCATGCGTGCTGAGCGTGTGGGCGGAGGTCGACGAAGCGCGCACAGGCTGAGCCCTGGGCGTCCAGTCTACGATTTGGTCGATTTGGTCGATTCTTTTTGTTGCTATTGGCCTAAATCGCACTACGCTGACAGAATGCGAGCTGGGGCCATGCTCACCACCACCGAAGCTGCCGCGCTCGCCGCCGTGGCCCCCTCGACCATCAAGCGCTGGGCGGACCAGGGGCTGCTGGCGTACTCGCGCACGGTGGGAGGTCACCGACGTTTCGAGCGCGCCGCCGTGGAGCGCCTCCTGCGCGAGAGCATGCCCAGCGCCGTGGTGGGCGCCGGAGACGACCTGCCCGAAGACGGCTGGGTGCGCTGCTTGATCGACGGACCGCGCTACGAGCTCGACGGACGCCTGCTGGAGGCGCGCGCACGGCTGGGGCGCTGGTGCGACGTGGCCGACGAGGTGGCCCTCGCGCTGCACCAGCTGGGCAAGGCCTGGGAACGTGGCCTCATCAGCATCGCGGACGAGCACGTGGCGTCGGACAACCTGACGCGGGCCCTCGCGCGGGTGGGCGACACGCTGCCCTCGCGGTTGCACGGGCCACGCTGCCTGCTGGCCTGCGCGGGAGACGACGAGCACACGCTCGGGCTGTCGTTGGCGGAGCTGTGCCTGCGCGAGGTGGGCTGGGTGCCCATCTGGCTGGGGCGCCGCACTCCGCTCGGCGAGGTGGCGCGCTTGGTGGTGGAAGGCGACGTGGACCTGGTGTCGCTGTGCGCGTCCGAAGTGAGCCGTGATGCGCGCGCCCTGGCCGCCCTCGAGACCGAGCTGGGCGCGGTGTGCCGCGAGCACGAGGTGGGGCTGGTGTTGGGTGGCGCGGGCAGCTGGCCCACCGCGCCCGTGCAGGGCGTGCGCGTCCAGTCGTTCGCAGCGTTTCGTGAGCTGCTGGTCGGCCGCGAGGTCGTCACCTGAGCCTCGCGCCACGCACCGTGCTGCTGACGGGCGCCACCGGCTTCGTGGGTGGCGCCGTGCGGCCGGCGCTCGAGGCCGCCGGGTGGAAGGTGCGCTGCCTGACGCGCGACGTGGCGCGGGCCAGCGCGCGCGAGCCAGAGGTGGCGTGGGTGCAGGGCGACCTCGGCGACGCGGACTCTTGCGCCCGGGCGCTCGCGGGCTGCGACGCGGCGCTCTACCTGGTGCACGGCATGGGCGAGGGCGCGGACTACCACGAGCGCGAGGTGCAGGCCGCCAAGGGCTTCGCGCGCGCGGCGGCCGAGGCGGGGGTTCAGCGCATCGTCTACTTGGGTGGCGTGGCGCCCAGCGGTGACGGCGGCTCCGAGCACCTGCGCAGCCGGCGCGACGTGGGCGAGGCGCTGCGCGGGGGCAGCGTCACCACCGTGGAGCTGCGCGCCAGCATGATCGTGGGGCGCGGTAGCTTGAGCTGGCTGATGGTGCGCGACCTGGCCGCGCGCTTGCCGTTCATGGTGCTGCCGCGCTGGCTCGCGTCGCGCACCGAGCCCGTGGCCATTCACGACGTGGTGCTGGCGCTGGTGAACGCGCTCGAGCTGCCGCTCGCCGAGAGCGCGTGGTTCGACATCCCGGGCCCGGAGGTGTTGTCGGGCAAGGAGATCCTGGACCGCAGCGCCGAGGCCATTGGAGTGGGCCGGCCGCTCACGCTGGCGGTGCCCTTGCTGTCACCGCGCCTGTCGTCGCACTGGGTGCGCTTCGTGACGCGCGCCGAGTGGGCGGTGGCCCGCGAGATCGTGGTGGGGCTCACCGAGGACCTGCTGGCGCACGACCAGCGCTTCTGGGAGCTGACGCAACACCCCCCGCGCGCCACCTTCACGCAGGCGGCAGAGCGCGCGCTCGAAGCCGAACAAGCGGATGGACGCCTGCCCGGCTTCTGGGGCGCCGTGGAGCGCGCGCGGCGGCGCGACCCGCTCGAGAAGCTGGCGTGGCTGTTCGTTGCGCTGTGGCTGGTGGCGGCGTGCAGCACGCACGCGGTGGGCATCTGGTGGGGCTTCGGTGTGGCGGCGGTGGTGCTGGGCGGAACGGCGCTGCGGCTCGATCCGCAGGCGCGCGCGAGCCTTCTGCCCACGGTGACGCAGCTGCTGCTGGGCACGGCCGCGGGCGGCGTCATGGTTGCGGCCACCTATGTGGTGTATCCGCTCTTCACGCGGGTGGCGCCCTTCCTCGCACAGGACACGGCCGCGCTCTACGCCGCCTTCCGGGCCGCGCCGCCGGTGATCGCCACGCTGGTGCTGCTGCCCGCGATCCTGGGCGAGGAGCTGGTCTGGCGTGGGGTGGTGCAGCGCTCGCTCGAGCAGCGCCTCGGCATGTGGCGTGGCTGCGGCGCGACGGCGGTGCTGTATGCGTTCGCGCTCGTGCCGCTCGGCTTGCCCGTGCTGGCGCTGGCGGCGCTGCTCTGCGGCCTCGTATGGGGTGGCTTGCGCGCGGCGTCGGGCAGCCTGGTCGCGCCGCTGGTGGCCCACGTGCTCTGGGATCTCTTCGTCCTGCTCTTCCTGCCGCTGGACGCACCATGAGGGTCCGTGAACGGGGAAGTCGACCGACCTCGCGGCCGATGCATCCCGGCTGGCTGCGTTGCTCCTCGGTCACATACCTCGCGGTATGCTCCCTCGTCGCGCCTTGCCAGCCGGGCGCCTCGCCCGCGATCTCTGGTCAACTTCCGCGTTCGCGGACCCTAACGGCCCGCGCGCGGGCCCCGAGGAACACATGGCTCACTACATCACGTCCGTCTCCACGCCGCTCTCACCCGAAGAGGCCTTCGCCTACATGGCCGACGTCCGAAACTTCGCGGCGTGGGACCCGGGCGTCACGCGTGCCGTGCGGGTGAAGGGCGACGGCCAGAGCGTGGGCTCGGCCTACGACCTCACCGTGAAGGCCGGCGGCACCACCGTGATGCGCTACGTGGTGAAGGCCTACGAGGCCCCGCGGCGCGTGTTCCTGGTGTCGCGCACCACGTTCTTCGTGTCCGAAGACGAGATCCGGGTGGAGCCCTCCGGCACCGGCTCGGTGGTGACCTACGACGCCATCCTCACGCTGCGCGGGCCGCTCGGGCTGTTCGACCCGCTGCTGCGCCTGGCCTTCGGGCGCATCGGGGACCGCGCCGCCGCGGGCATGCGCAAGGCCCTGCGCGGCACCGAGGTGGTGGCATGAGCAGCGCGGGCCGCGTGGCCGACGGCGTGGACGCGGCGCTCGAGTGGAGCATCGGCGGCAGCTTCACGCGCGTGGGCTCGGCCGTGCGCCGGCGGCTCGACCACTGGGAGTCGCTCGAGGGCACGGACCTCACGGGCCGCGTCATCGTGATCACGGGCGCCACGTCTGGCCTGGGGCTCGAGGCCGCCCGCAGCTTCGCGCGCATGGGGGCCACGCTCACGCTCATCGGGCGCAACCCCAGCAAGCTGGCCCGCACCTGCGCCGAGCTGCGCGCCAGCACTGGCAACACGCACATCCACGAGCTCGTGGCCGACACGGGGGACCTCGCGGCGCTGCAGCGCGCCGCCACGCAGCTGCGCGTGCTCTACCCGCAGATCCACGTGCTCATCCACAACGCCGGCGCGCTCGACGACGTGCGCAACGAGAGCCCCGAGGGCACCGAGCTCACGGTGGCGAGCCAGGTGGTGGGGCCCGTGCTGCTCACCGAGCTGCTGCTGCCCGCGCTGCGTGCGGCGAAGGGCGCGCGCGTGCTGTGGGTGTCCTCGGGCGGCATGTACAGCGAGCCGCTCTCCGTGGCCAAGCTGGAGATGACGCCCGCCGACTACGACGGCGTGAAGGCCTACGCGCGGGCCAAGCGCGCGCAGGTGACGCTCACGGAGATGTACGCCGAGCGCCTGCGCGCCGACGGCATCGTGGTGCACGCCATGCACCCGGGCTGGGCCGACACGCCGGGGGTGGCGCGCTCGCTGCCCATGTTCCGGCGCGTGGTGGGGCCGCTGCTGCGCACACCGGCCGAGGGCGCCGACACGCTCGTGTGGCTGGCCGTGAACGATAGCGAGGTGCTCGCCGAGAGCGGCCTGTTCTGGCTCGACCGCCGGCCACGCCCGATTCACCGCTTTGCCCACACGCGCCGCTCCGATACGCCGGAGGAGCGTGCGAAGCTGCTGGCGTGGGTGCGCGGCAAGGCCGGGCTCACGGGCTGAGACCGGCAGCGCTCAGAGCGGGCGCAGCGGGCGGTCGCGCATGCGCCACGCCAGGCGCGTGGCGATGGACATGATGGAGAGCTGCGGGTTCACGCCGAGGCTCGTGGGCAGCACCGAGCCGTCCACCACGTAGAGCTCCTCCATGTCGAAGGCGCGCCCGTCGGCGTCCACCACCGCGTTGACCGGGTCCTTGCCCATGCGCGCGGTGCCGAGCGGGTGCTGCGACGATGTCTCGAAGCGGCTCATGGGGATGGCGTCGAGGTCCAGCTTGCGGAACGCGTCCGCGCTGAGCCCACCGGGCAAGCCCAGCAGCGGCGGGAACACCTCCTTGGCGCCCGCGGCGAGGTACGTCTCACCGAGCGCCCGCACGGTGGCCGAGACCTTGGGCCGGTCTTCGCGCGCCATGCGGTACGTCACGATGGGCTCGCGCCCGAAGCCGCGCCGCACGGTGCCGCCGCCCTCGTCGTGGATCATGCCGCCGAACATGGCGATGTTGGGCAGCTGCTGGGCGCGCTCGTGATGTGCGGGCCCGATGCCGGGCATGGTGGCGGCGATCACGCTCGGCGGGATGAACACGCTCACCAGCGTGGCGCCCGCTTCCTCGAAGGCGTCGCTGAAGGCCGACTGCATGGCGCCGTGCCAGCCGCGCACGTCTTCGTCGAAGCGCGCCATCATGCGGAAGCCGGGATGCAGCGTCATGCGCTTGCCCAGCACCTTGCTCTGCTTGCCCACGCCGCTGCGCTCGAGGATCAGCGGCGTGTACCAAGCGCTGCAGGCCAGCACCACGCGCCGCGCGTGCACGGTGAGCTCGCTGCCCAGGGTCCCGTTGGGGCCGTTCAAGATGCGGCCCGTCACGCCCACGGCGCGGCCACCACGGCTCAGTACCTTGTTCACCACGCAGTGCGAGTAGACCGTGGCGCCGGCCTTCACGCCGCGCGGCAGGTAGCTCAGGTCCACGCTCAGCTTCGCGCCTTCGGGGCAGCCGAAGTTGCAGCGCCCGCAGCCCTTGCAGTCCTTCGTGTTGCGGCGCAGCGGCTTCAGCTCGAAGCCCCGCTTGCGCGCGCCCTCGTCGAACAGCGTGGTGGCGCGCGAGCGCATGGCGGTGGGCACCGTCTCGATGTGGCAGTGCCGCTCCACGGCCTGCGTGGCCTCCTCCATGGACTCCTCGGTGTACTCGGGCAGCCCGTGGTGCCTCTGCCACTCGTGCAGGATGCGCCCCGGCAGGCGGAAGCAGACCCCGCCCGTGAGCACGGAAGAGCCACCCACCACCTTGCCCATGGTTACGTTGATGGCCGGCGAGTCGCCGAGCGGGATGGCGATGGTCATGCCGCCGTCGCGCCAGATGTGCCGCAAGGACTCGCTCACGCGCATCTTCCCGTACTCGGCGTGGGGCACGTGCGCGCCCTCCTCCAGCACGATCACGCGCTGCCCCGACTCCGCCAGCTCGGTGGCCACCACGGCGCCGCTCGCGCCGGAGCCCACCACCACCACATCGCAGTCCAAGATCAACGAGCCGCGATGGTCGCGTGCGCTCAGGTAGCTCATGACTTGGCCTCCACCATGCAGCCGGCGTCCACGCCCACGCTGCGCCGCACCTCGGGGTGCTCGTACCAGAGGAAGCAGAGCATGGTCTTCGCGGCCAGCACCGAGAGCCCGGCGGGCGACTGCTCCACCTTCTCGATGGCGTGCACGCGGTCCGTCACCGACAGGCGCGTGAGCGGGGGAAGCTTGCCGATGGCCAGCGGCGCGAGGGTCAGGAGGCCCGTGACGCCCGACTGGAACACCAGCTGCGCCCGCGAGCCCGAGCGCGCCAGGTAGTCGTCCAGCTCCTCCATCAGCCAGTCCAGGCGCTCCGCGGGCGGCGGGCCGTCGTGGGTGGAGAAGAGCGCCTCGGCGAACGCGCGCGCGGCCGGGCGCAAGGGGCGAGGCAAGGTCCAGCTGCGGTACGGGGCGTCGGCCACGCGCACACGGGTGGGGTTGGCGGTCATGGCACTGAGTGTCGGCTTTTCGCGGGGTGGCTGGCAAGGGCGGTCTGCGTCACGCTCGCGCCCGCGGTGGCGAGGTTGTCCGCCCGCGTTTCACCAAGTCGAGGAGGTTCCCCATGAAGAAGCTACTGGTCCCGGTGGTGTGTGCTCTCGTTGGATGTGCGGCTGGCGTGGCGATGCCCGCCATCACGGCGCAGACGTTTCCGACTCCCGTCAATGTGCAGCCGGTGCAGGCGTTCTGTGAGTCGTACCAACGTCAGGGGCAGAGGTACGAGGCGGTGCAGCGTTATGGCGCCGAAGGGTTTCACCTGACGGCACTGGATGGTCCCCAGGTCTGCTTCGAGCGCCCCGCCCAGTAGCGGGCGCGCCCGCGGCGACCGGCATGAGGGGACACGACGTCTACGCCAACGGTCGGCGCATGCGGAGTGACATCGAGGCGCCATCCTCGAACGGCTTGCCGTCGCGGCGAAAGCCCGCGCGCTCGCAGAAGCGAACGCCTCGCGCGTTCCCAGCGAGGACGCGGAGCACGGCCGTTGCGTAACCACTGGCCGTCGAGCGCGCGCGTCAGGGCGTTGTGACCCTCACGCCCGTGGTCGAGCGCTGCCGAGGCGCTCGGCCGGGAGTCCGCCTGACCAGCGCGGAGGGGCCATCGAAGCGCGGCCACGTTCTGTGGCACTCTCGCCGTGTATGACGATCAGCCTGCGTCTCCTGGCTTCGCAGCGTCTCGCGTGGGCGTTGCCGCTCGTGCTCCACGGATGCGGTTCGGCGGCGGTTCCGGCGGTGACGGAGCCCACGGTGTCGTCTGCCGCATGCCCGCCGTCCGAGGCCGGTACGGACCCGCGTGTCATCACACTGCTCGGCAACGCCTCGACGAGCCTCGCGCGCGGTGACCACAGCGCGGCGGTGGCGTTGCTGCGCGCCGCGGCGTCCCTCGGTCCGTCGCCCCTCGACGACCCGGCAACGCGGAACGCCCTCAGCGCCATGCCGCTGCCCATCGCCGTGACGCCCTCGACCACCGCCTACGACCGGTCGGCAGATGGCGCGGTGGTGGCGTTCATCGCGCAGCCGAGCGCGCTGCAGGCCGACTCCGACGTAGCCACCCTCTGCGACGGCTCACCGCTCGAGTGGGCGAACCTGGCGACCCGCACGCGAGGCTCGCTGCCCCTCGCCGCCCTCGCGGTGGAAGACCGGCTGGCGCCGCTGCTCGCGCTGGACGCCGAGGCCGCGGCGCAACACCGCATGGTGCAAGTGCTGCATACCGAGCGTGGCTGTGTACCGACGGCGGATGCGTGCGGGATCGAGCCGCAGGAACCGCGGCAATTCGACATCGAAGGTGGCTACGCCACGTCCGTGCTGCTCCCACGACGCGATCTCTGCGGGCGGCTGGAAGCCGTCTCGCCCCATGGTGCCTTCGCTGTGGTGGCGCTGCCCGACGTGCAGGTGGGTCGCATGGGTACCGGCATCTGCACGCTGCCCAGTCGCCTCGCCTTCCCCTCCGAGTCCCAGCAGCTGGTGTGCGTCGGCACGCGCTATCAGGTGGTCGCGCTGGCCGACGGGCGCATCGCGCTCGATGCGGCTCACGACACGGAAGCCATCCGCATCGCAGAGGACGAGCGCCATGCCTACGTGCGCACCCGCGACAGCGCGCGCGTGGTTCCGCTGGTGTCGGGCCTCGCGGAGGCCGCGCTCGCCGCCGACTGTCGCGGGCCCGCCGCCTTCTCGAACGACGGCGGAAGCCTCGTGAGCGTGTGCGGCACCCGCATCGATGTCGTCACCCTCGGGGCGAACGTGAGCACGCGCTCCCTGCCGCTGGACGCGCGCGGCCTCGGGCCGCTGCACGAGCAGCCCATCCTGGCCATCGCCACCAACGACGCGGTGGATCGCATCGCCCTGGTGTTCGCGCCCTCGGCAGTCCGCTACGTCGGCTATCAGCGCTGGGCGCTGCTGGATGCGCGTGGCCGAGTGGCCTACCGGGTGGACGCAGCGGACCCCAGCCCCCGGGCAGAGGCCACCGCCGTCTCCCCGCTGTACGAGCCGCGCAGGGCCACGCTGCCGGTCGTGCGCAGCGGTTCCGACGGCATCTACTGCGGGCGCAATGACCGCGAGCACCGCGGGCAGACGTTGATGTTGGACGCCAGTGTGGGCGCGCGCTTCGCGA
Organism: Sandaracinaceae bacterium; assembly: GCA_016706685.1. Classification (NCBI taxonomy): domain Bacteria; kingdom Pseudomonadati; phylum Myxococcota; order Polyangiales; family Sandaracinaceae; species Sandaracinaceae bacterium. The sequence goes on from JADJJE010000019.1 coordinate 90,512, forward strand.
ACGCGAGCGTGGTGCTCTACGCGCGCAGCTACGAGTTCGTTCCCACCGAGTTCTGGCAGCTACGTAGTGGCCCTCAGCAGCGAGGCGGCCAGACCCGCATGCGCCTGCTGCAGGTGCACCGCATGTTCGGCGCTGGCGAGTGGCTGACCACCGAGCCGGCGACGGAGGAGTCGCGTCTGCGGCTGGTGTTCGAGTACGCATCCACCGACGAGCGGGGAGACGCCCTCGATGAAGCGAGACCGGACGCCCCTATCGGACCGTCACGCTGGGATACCCCTGCCGACGAGGATGCCTCTGCCGTCACAGCGGACCTCGCTGCCTTCCTCGCAGCCTCGGGGGCACGTACCAATCTGCGGGTCTGTCCGGACGACTTGCGGGTGGTGGCTGTCCTCCCCATGCCGGCTGCCGAGTCGGTGTGGGCAGACGTCAGGACCTGCGTCCAGCCGCCGCCCAGCTCCCCGAGCGAGGACGGGTTGTGCGGCGGCGGTCGGATCTGACGGGGCGCTCCACCAGGCGAAGCTCGAGAGCGCGTGCCCATCCACCGTGACGATCACCCCCCAGGCCCCACCTCCGGGCAGCCCGGCACAGGCCCGGGCAGCGGTGCCTGCCGCCGTTCGGCATTCGGCCCCTGGGGAGGCTCGAGGATCACGAATTCCACGCGCCGGTTCTGCTCGTTGGCCTCGCGGCTGCGGCCGGGCACCAGGGGCTGCGCGCTGCCGTGCCCCCGCGCCACAAGTCGCGCGGCGTCCACGCCTGCGACCACGAGCGCGTCGCGCACCGCCACCGCGCGGGCCTCGCTGAGCGCCTGCGCGCCGGGCTCGTCGCGGGATGCGTGGCCGGCCACCTCCACCAGCGTGAGCTGCGGGTTGTGGAGCAGCGTGGCGGCCACGGCCTCGATGATGGGTGTGCTGCGCGTGTCCGGCACGGCGCTGCGGCGGGCGAAGAAGACCTTGTCGAGGATGAAGAGCCGCTCATCGATCAGTAGGATGTTGCCGCGGTCGGGGCAGCCGTCCTCGTCTTCGTAGCCGTTGAAAACCTCGGGGATGCACGGGCACTGGTCGCTGACATCCACGATGCGGTCTTGGTCGTTGTCCGGGTCGGGGCAGCCGTCGGCATCCTGGTAGGCGTCCATGTCTTCCGGGTCGTTGGGACAGAGGTCGGACTCGTCGAGCAGGCCGTCATGATCGTTGTCGGGGTCCGGGCAGCCATCGGCGTCGTCGGTGTCGTCTTCGTCTTCCGGTTCCGCAGGGCACGCGTCGGACGCATCCGCGATGCGGTCCTCGTCGCGGTCGGCCGGCGGCGGGATCGGGTCCGGGGCAGGCGCCACGGCGGCACCGCAGCCAGCCACCAGCAAGACAGAGCAAAGGACGCACGCTGCGCGAAGCATGCCCGCAGGGTAGCGCTCATGAGGCGCGAGCGGGCACTTGCTGGCGCGTGCGTGGCACCGCTACGCTCGCGCGCCATGGCTGTCTCCCCTCGCTTGCTGGCGGTGCCGGCGTCCGTGCTGCTGGTGCGCGCGGCGCTGCTGGTGTTCGCGGCGGCCGTGGTGGCGCCCGGCCTGCTCCTGGCGCTCGACCTCGCGGCGCTGCTGGTGGCGGCGCTGGCCGTGGTCTTCGGCCGCGTCATCGGCGGCGGCTTCGGCAGCACGGTGCTCACGTTCGTCGGCCTCGGGCTGCCCATCGCGGGGCTCGGCGCGCTGACAGACGTGGTGGTGAGCCGCGAGGCCTCGAACCTATCCGGCATGCTGGCGCTGCTCGGCGTGGGGGTGGGCTTCTGCCTCGCCGGCCCCGCGCGCGACGAGCGCTTCAGCCAGGGCCTGGTGCTGCTGCTGGGCCTCGGCGCTCTCGCGCTGGGCGTACGGCTCCTGAACGAGTCCGGTGGGCTGCGCATGGGCGGCATGGTGAGCGCGCCCTACCTGGTGGCGGCCACGCTGGCGCTCGTGCTGCGCCCGCTGGCTGCCGCGCCCCGGCGTCCTGCCTGACGGCGGCCCTCAGCGCTCGCTGATGATGAACTCGAAGCTCTGGTCGCGCGCGAAGAAGAAGCGGTCCGTGTGGGCACGTCGGTGATCGATGGGCTAGTCATCACGAATGACGAACTCCCTCTGCCGCTCGTTCGGGGCCGTCTCACCACTCGGGGTCGCCCTGGTCGCGGCCTCGCTCGCGCTCGTCGCCACGCTCGCTTCGCCGGCGTCCACCCAGTCGAATGGCGCGGTCGTCCTCCAGCGCTTCGCGGGAACGTATCGGAGCCGGCTGCCCGACGGCGGTGGAGCCCTCATCCGGGCCGCGATCGAGGGGGTGGTGGTGGACATGGCCCCGGCACGCGAGAGCATCGCGCGACGTCGGCTCCTGGCGAGCGATCCGCCGATTCCCAGCGTCACGATCACGCCGCGCGGCGATGGGCTGGTCATCGACTACACGGGCGGCCGACGCAACGAGACGCCGAGCCTCGGCACGTTCGCGCCGAACCCCACGGCCGACGGCGGAACGGTCGACGTGAAGCACGACGTCGTCGGCAACCGGATTCGCGAGACGTATCGCGAGCGACGAGGCGGCGCGGTCCACCTCTTCTCGCTGTCGGGAGACGGCCGGGAGCTGACGCTCGAAGCCACCATCAGCAGCCCGCACCTGCCAGCATCCATCACGTACACGCTCGCGTTCGAGCGCACACGCTGACGGCGCTCCACGGCTCAGCCTGTCGGTGCGTTGGTGCGTCGTGCGGCTGCGAGCAGGCTGGCCACTTCGTCCACGAAGCCCAGCGCGATGTCGTCCACGTGGGAGACGCGCTCCCCGCACGCGAGCACGCCGAGGCCGAGCTGCTCACCCGTGCTCATCACGGTGAGGTTGAGCCCGGAGCCGTGCTGCACCGGCCCGAGGGGATAGATGCATGCGAGACGAGCCCCATGGCAATAGAGCGGTGCACGCGGACCGGGCACGTTCGAGATGACCACGTTCCAGAGCGCGGGGTGTAGGTCCGCCACGCGATGACGCGCGTAGAACGCCACGGCCGCGCTGAGAGCCCGCGGCACGGTGAGCGCGAGCACCAGATCCGCGAGCCGGAGATACGGGTTCGGGCCCGTCTTCCGATGCTTGCGCTTACCGCGGCTGGTCTCCGCCTGGATGCGGCGGAGGCGGCCCACGGGATCGAGCTCGTCCATGGGCAGATGGACCCGCAGCATCGAGACGTGGTTGCCGGCGTGGTCGCCGGACTCGTCGCGTAACGCCACCGGGACGTTCGCGATGAGCGCGCTCGAAGGCAGCGTGCCGCGCGCGACCAACCAGCGGCGCAACGTGCTGGCTGCGGCGGCGAGCACCACGTCGTTCACGGTCGCGTCGAACGCAGCGCCAATCGCACGCACGTCGTTGAGGCTCACGTGAGCGAGCGCCACCACGCGCTGGCGGGAGAGCGCGCCGCCCCATGGCGTGGGCGGGACGCGGAAGCTCGCGACGTCGCTGGGCATGCCCGAGCCGGATGCCGCGCCCCTCCTGCGCATCAGGGCGGAGGCTACGTCCACCGCCGCGTGTGTGACTCGGCCCGGCTTCGCGGCGAGCGAGCGCGCGCCCGTCAGCGCGAGCCGGACGACTCCCGGGTCGCGTGACCCATGCTGCACCTGCGGCGCTGGGGGCAAGGCTGTTTCACTCGGGCTGTGGTCGAAGAGGTCACCGAGCAGCGCCGCCAGCTTCGAGCCGTCCATCGTGGCGTGGTGAATCTTGGCCACTGCGACGAGCTCGCCCGAGGCCAGCCCCTCGACGAGCGCCACCTCCCACAGCGGCTTGTCACGGGGGAGCAAGCGCGCCGCGTAGTCGCCGACGAACGCGCGGAGCTCCGCCTCCCCGCCCGGGCTCGGCAGCCGCGTCCGGAAGAGGTGGCGACCCAGGTCCACCTCGGCGTCCTCGACCCACTGCAGGTCACCCAGACGGAGCGGCCCCTGCACCAGCTTGTGTCGGAACGCGGGCACGCGGTGGAGCCGGGCGCCGATCATCGCGCGCATCGACTCGAACGCCGACTGAGCGGGTTCGGGCGGCGGCTCGAACCGCAGCACCCCCAGGTTGTGGAGCGGCATCTCGGCCGTCTCCGCGATCAGCATCGCAGCGTCGAGCGTGGCGACCGGGGTCATGGTTTAGCGTGAGGACTACCGGCTGACGCGGCCCAGCGCCGTGGTGGCGCGCTGCGCGTTCGCAGGCTCCCGCGTGCCGATGGCCGTGATGTAGCGCTGGTACCACTCGGCGGCCTCGGTGTTCCTTCCGAGCTGCTCGTAGCAGGCGGCCAGGTCGAACATGGCGTCGTGGTACGCCGGGTTCAGCTCGATGGCGCGGCGGTACTGCGGGATGGCATCGTCGAAGCGCTCCAGCGAGCGCAGCGCCACGGCCAGGTTCAGGATCATGGCGTGGTCGTTGGGCTGGGTGATCAGCGCGCGCCGGAACAGGTCGGCCGCCTCCTGGTAGCGCCCCGTGTTGCGCAGGATGACGCCCAGGTTGTTGAGCAGGCTCGGGTCGTTGGGGACCTGCGCGAGGCCGCTCTGGTAGGCCGCGATGGCCTCGTCGTTGCGGTTGAGCCGGCGCAGGGCCACGCCCAGGTTGCCCCAGCTGTTGGTGTCGTCGGGGCGCAGCTCTACCGCGCGGCGCAGCGGGGCGACCGCCTCCTCGAAGCGTTGCAGGCGCACCAGCGTGGCGCCCACCATGGCGTGCCCGTCCGCGTGGGAGGGCTGCAGCTCGGCCACCCGGCGGTACGCGGCCAGGGCCTCATCCAGCCGGTTCAGCTCGCGCAGCACCGCCCCGCGCGTGAGGTGCGCCGCCGCCAGCGTGGGCTCGAGCGCCAGGGCCGCGTCCACCTCGGTGAGCGCCTCGGCCCAGCGGCCAGCCCGCTTGTGCGCCACCGCCGCCCGGTAGTGAGCCTGCGCCGGGCTCACCTGCTGAGCCACAGCAGAGGGCGTGCCCGTCAGCGTGGCGGGCACCACGCCGAAAGCGAGCGAGAGGAGCAGGCGGGGGACTCGGGCCGAACGGAATGCGGGCATCCGCCCACTATACCGGGCCCTGAGCGCTTCTGGGAGTCTTGGCGTCTGGGTACCTGGAGCAACCGTGGCAAGCAGGGCGAGCGGCGTCCGGGCAGGACAGGTTGCGTGTACCCGGTGTGGTCTGCGACCTTCCGCGGATGTCCGCCTCGAGCTCCGCGCCCTCGTCCACCAACCCGCTCGTCGATGACGCCTTCATCGACCTCCTGCTGTACGAGCACCTCGATGCCGTGGCGCTGACCGAGCTCCCCGCCTTCGCCGACCACTCGCGCGAGACCTTCGACCTCTACCTGGCCGCCGTGCGCCGCTTTGCGCGCGAGGAGCTGTTCCCCACGTACCGGCCCATGGACCAAGAGCCGCCCGTGCTGCGTGACGGCACGGTGGTCACGCACCCGAGCCTGCCGCACCTGTTCCGCAGCATGGTGGACCTGGGCGTCATGACGGCCACGCGCCCCGAGAGCGTGGGCGGGCAGCAGCTGCCGCAGCTGGTGGCCACGCTGGCCACGTCGTACCTCATGGCGGGCAACCTGAGCGCTTACGGCTACGTGGGGCTCACACACGGGGCGGCGCACCTGATCGAGGCCTACGGCACCGAGGCCCTCAAGGACGCGTACATGAAGCCCATGTACGCGGGCGAGTGGAACGGCACCATGGCCCTCACGGAGCCGCATGCGGGCAGCAGCCTGGGCGATGTGACCACGCGCGCCACGCCGACCGCGGCGGGCCACCACCTGATCCGCGGCAGCAAGATCTTCATCTCGGGCGCGGACAACACCATGGTGGACAACGTGGTGCACCTGACGCTGGCGCGCATCGAGGGGGCGCCGCCCGGCAGCGCGGGCATCTCGCTGTTTGCCGTGCCCAAGAAGCGCCTCGAGGGCGGGCGGCTGGTGCCCAACGACGTGCGCGTGTCGCAGGTCATCCACAAGATCGGCTGGAAGGGCCTGCCCAGCACCGCGCTCGAGTACGGCGACGAGGGCGACTGCCATGGCTATCTGGTGGGCGAGGAGCACCGCGGCCTGCGCTACATGTTCCAGATGATGAACGAGGCGCGCCTGATGGTGGGCATGAACGGCGCGGCCACGGCCTCGGTGGCCTATCACGAGGCGCGGCTGTATGCGCTCTCGCGGCCACAGGGGCGTGGGCTCGGTCAGCTGCCCTCGTCGCCGGTGGTGCCCATCGTCCAGCACGCGGACGTGCGGCGCATGCTGCTGCGCCAGAAGGCCATCGTGGAGGGCAGCCTGGCGCTGCTGGCCACCACCGCGCGCTTCGCCGACGTGGCCCAGCACGGTGCCGACGAGGCCACGCGCGAGCGGGCTCAGGCGCTGCTGGACCTGCTCACGCCCATCGCCAAGACCTTTCCGGCCGAGCGCGGCTTCGACGCCAACGCGCTGGCCGTGCAGGTGCTGGGCGGGTACGGCTACACCAGCGAGTACCTGCCGGAGAGCTACCTGCGCGACCAGCGCCTGAACAGCATCCACGAAGGCACCACGGGCATCCAGTCGCTGGACCTGCTGGGCCGCAAGCTGGGCGCGCGCGGCGGGGCAGGGCTGTTCGCGCTGGCCCAAGAGGTGCGCGGAACGCTGCAGGCCGCCGTGAGCCACGACGTGCCGAGCGAGCTGGTGACTGCCGTGGGCGACGCCGCGCAGGTGCTGGAGAAGCTGGTGGGCGAGCTGCTGGCCCGCGGTCAGCGCGGCGACACGGAGGGCATGCTGGCGCACAGCGCCGACTTCCTGGACCTGATGGGCACCTTCGTGGTGGCGTGGCAGTGGCTGGCGCTCTACGTGGTGGCGCAGCGCTCCACGCAGGCCGGGGCCACGCAGCACGCGGTGCGTGATGACGCCCTGCGCTGCACGGCGCAGTACTTCATCAACACCGAGCTGCCGCGCGTGCAGCTCTTGGCCGCGCTCTGCCGCAACGCCGAGGACTCGTATGTGAAGATGCGCCCGGAGTGGTTCGCGTGAGCCGACCCCCGGGTGTGCTGTTGCCCATCTTGCAGGAGGCCGACTGGAGCGGGCAGACGTTGGCCGTGGTGCGGCCGCTCGTACCCTTCGAGGCGCCGCGCGTGCCGTGGGTGTCCTTTGCCTATGCCGACTCGCAGCGGCGCTACACGGTGACGCCCTCGGCGCTCGAAGAAGAGGGCCGCTCGAAGGAGGCGCTCGAGTGGGAGGCCCTGGCCCAGCTCAGCCGGCGCGCCACCGAGTGGGAAGTGCGCGCGCGCCGTGCCGACGGCTGGCCGCTGGCGCTCACCGTGGTGGACGAGTTCGCGTCGGCCTTCGTGCTGGACGCCGGCCGCCTGCGCGAGGGGCACAAGCGCCTGGCCGCAGAGCGGGCTTGGGTGGCCATCCCCACGCAGGGCGTGCTGGTCATGCGGGCGCGCGAGGCGGACGACGCGGAGGCGCTGCTGGGCGCGCGTGAGCTCGAGGCCTGGGCGCGCGACGCCTTCTCGCGCGCGCTCGACACGCGGGTGACGCCCACGGTGTTCGCGGTGGAGGCCGGCGTGTTGGTGGCGGCCCTCGAGCCTGCGCCCGAGGGGGAGGCCGCCGAGCCCACGCTCCTGGTGCCTGTGCCGTATGACGCGGAGGAGCGCCGCATGGGCTTCTTCTACCGGGCCGGCTCTCGCCCGCTGCAGGTGGCCGACCTGACGCTCGCCGTGGAGATCGAGCGGCGCGGCCGTGTGGCGCCGGGGCAGCCGGTGGACGAGGTGTTCATCGCGTTCGACGGTGACGCCGACGCGCAGACGTTCGGGCCGCTGGTGCTGGAGCTGGGCCTGGTCGCGCTGGTCTCGCGGGGTGCCGCCCTCGAAGAGTGGGAGCCCGCCTCGTGAGCATGCACACCACGCGGCCCACGGTGCTGCTGTTCGACATCGACGGCACGCTGCTGAAGACCGGCGGGGCAGGGCGGCGCAGCATGCGCCAGGCCTTCGCGGACGTCTGTGGGCGCCCCGACGCGCTAGACGGCATGGACTTTCGCGGCATGACCGACCCGCTGATCTTCGAGGGCGGACTGCTCGCCGCTCAGATGGAGCCCACCGAGGCTCTCGTGTCCGCGCTGGCCGACGCCTACCTGCGCGCGCTCGCGCACGAGGTGCCCGCTTCGCCCGAGTACGAGGTGCTGCCCGGGGTGCGCGAGCTGCTGGCCAGCTTGTCGGGCCGCGACTGGCTGGCCATGGGCCTGGGCACCGGCAACTGCGAGGCCGGCGCGCGCACCAAGCTCACGCGCGGCGAGCTCTGGCACCACTTCGGCTTCGGCGGCTTCGGTGACGACCACCGCGACCGCGTGGAGCTGATTCGGGCGGGCGCCACGCGGGGTGCGAGCGCGCTGCGAGCCCCGCTGCAGGCCTGCCGCGTGGTCGTCATCGGTGACACGCCGAAGGACGCGCTCGCCGCGCGGGGCATCGACGCCGCGTGCCTGGGTGTGCTCACGGGCGGCCACACGGAGGCCGAGCTGCGCGACGCCGGGGCCGAGTGGGTGGTGCCCGACCTGTGCCACCCGAGCGTGATCCCCACGCTGCTGGACGAGCCGTAGGGCTGCCCGCAACCACCCTTCATTCGCTGTACGGCACCGGCTCGCAGGGCAGCTGCCGGCCAATCCAGCGCATGAGCGAGGTGCGCGGCCGCCCCGTGTCTTCGTACTCGATCACCGCATACGTCAACCCCGTGGCCTGCCCCAGGTGCTTCAGGTCCAGGTTGATCATCTTCACCCACGTCCCCGTGTTCACCAGCAGCTTGCCGTCGGCGAAGGGCTTGTAGCGCGGCTGGTGGCTGTGCCCGACGATCAGCGTGTGCACCCCGCGCACCTTGCGCAGCGCGCGCTCGGCGTGGGCGTTGTAGCCGCCGCCCAGCTCCAGCAGGTCTTCGCGCACCATGCTGGGGAGCTTGCGGATGCGGTCGGTCCACGCGGCCAGGGCGAACACGCGGTGCCGCAGGAAGTACACCGTGGAGCGCCAGAAGAACGTGAGCGCGATGCGCGGGTCGAACACCAGCGAGCCCCAGATGAAGCGCGACAGCGGCTGGATGCGGTCGATGTGGCTGCGCAGCTCCTTCAGCGGGTTGAGCACCTCGAGGATCCACAGCGTGCCCCACGGCAGGAACAGGATCTCGGTCCCGTCGCGGCGCTTGCGGGTCATCTCCTGGTAGTCCACGCGGTGGATGCGCTCGAACTGGTGGCCGTGGCGCACCTGGATGCCCTCGGGCAGGTAGTAGGTGTCGGAGCCCGTGATGAAGCGCACGCGCTCGGCGGCGCTGCCGGGGGCCACGTAGCGGCAGAACAGCTCCTGCGCGCCCGGGAACCACATCTCGAGGTCGTGGTTGCCCGGCAGGTAGGTGATGCGGTTCTCGGGGTTGTCCATGAAGCGCTTGAGCGCATGCACGAAGCGCGGGTGTCCTTCGAGGCAGGGCCGCAGCTTCTCGATGGCCACGTGCTCGGTGATCTCGAGCGGCCACACCCCGTCGATCTTGATCTTCAGCAGGTCGAAGATGTCGCCGTTCAGGATCAGCTCCACGCCGCCCGTCTGCCCGTGCTCGCGGTCGTAGTGCTCCAGCAGCTCGGTGAAGCGCTCGTCGTGGAAGAAGTCCTCCATCGGGTTGGGCTCGCCCAGCTTCTGGCCGTTGGCCAGGTGCAGGTCGCTGATGACGAGTCGCGTGAGCTTCATGGGTCTCGACGTTGAAGTGGGCCTGCCGGCACGTCACACTGAGCCCGAGCATGCGCGCGCCCAGCACCATAGCCCACGTCGCCGCGCGGGCCCAAGCCTCCGTCACCCTGCGCGCGGTGTGTGCGCTCGCGCCTTGGCTGCTGGTGTTGGGGCTCACGGGCACGGGTTGCCGCGTCATCACGCTGGACCAGCCGCCGCCGCTGGGGAACCCCACCCCCCGTGACGCCGGCCCGCAAGACTTGGGCGGCTTTCCCGATGCCGGCCCGATGGGCCTGCTGCTGGACCGTGTAGAGCCGCCCCACGGGCCCTTCTCGGGCGACCAAGAGGTCACCCTGCGCGGTGTGGGCTTCACGCCCAACAGCGTGGTCACCTTCGCGGGCGTGACCCTGCCGGCCAACGACACGCGCTACGTGGACGGCAACCGCATCCGCGTGCTCACGCCCGCCTCGGCGCCGGGCCCCGCAGAGGTGTCCGTGCGCAGCGGCGAGCGGGTGTCCACGCTGGCCGCGGGCTACGTCTACGACTCCTTGGCGCTCGACCCCACGCGCGGCAGCGTGGCGGGCGGCACGCGCATCGAGATCACGGGCCTCGGCGCCTCGTTCTCGGACACCGACGAGGTGCGCCTCGGCGGCGTGCCCTGCAGCGCCATCGAGGTGCCGTCGCCCAGCCGCCTGGTGTGCCTGGCTCCCGCCGCGCCCCCGGGCACCGTGGACGTCAGCTACCGCGCGGCGGGCAGCGAGCCCATCGTGCTCACGGCGGCGTTCACCTACTTCGACGCGTCGGACCCCATCGCGGGCGGCCTCGGCGGCGGCGTCATCCAGGGCAGCGTCAACGTCACCGTCATCAGCCGCTTCACGGGCGGCGCGCTGCCCGAGGCGTTCGTCATGCTGGGCACGCAGCTGCCCGCGCAGGTGTCGGGGCGCACGGACATCCGCGGGCAGGTCACGCTCAGCGCGGTGGGCCTCGCTGGGCCCCAGACCCTCACGGTGGCGGCCTACTGCCACGAGAAGACCACCATCGTGGACTTCGATGCCGCCAGCGTCACCGTCTTCCTCGAGCCCTGGCTGGACGTGGGCTGCGTGGAGATCGTGCTCGGCGAGATGATGATGGGCTTCCCGCGCGTGGGCATCGCCCGCAACGGGGCCTTCATCGAGGGCGAGCTGCGCTTCCCGGGCCCCAACGAGCACGCCCCCAACGGCTGGGACAGCCTGCCCACCCCTCGCGCCGGAGAGGTGCGCGTGGCCTACGTGCAGACCACCACCGCCTGCGCCACGTGTCGCAACATCGCGCCCGGCGGCCCGGCGGGCACCAGCGACCGCATCACCGAAGACATGCAGGGCGTGCGTGGCAACCCGTTCCGCATCGCGTCGCGCGCCTCGGCGCTGGCGGTCTTCGCCATCGCGGGCATCGAGAACACGCAGACCGGGCAGTTCGCTCCCTATGTCATGGGCATGCGGCGAGGCGTGCTGCTGGGGCCCGAGCAGACGCTCAGCAACGTCGAGCTGCAGATGAACATCCCGCTGGACCAGCCGCTGGACATCGAGCTCTCCGGCTTGCCCGCGCCCAGCTCGCGCGGGCCGGACCGCTTCGTGGTGCGCGCCACGCTCGACTTGGGCGGCGAAGGCTTCCTGCGGCCCTTCGCGCGCCTGAACGCGCTCGACGAAGTGGTTCGGCTGAGCAGCGAGGGCATCATCCGGCTGGTGGCGCAGCCGCCGCTCACCGGGCCCCTGTTCGATGGGCGCTACTTCGTGGACGCCGCCTGGGTCACCGGGGCCACGCTGGACAACCCCTCCACGCACGTGGTGCGCAGCGGCGTGCGCCCGCTCGGTGGCTCGGTCAGCCTGGCGGGCTTCGTGGGCTTGCCCGAGGTCACTGCACCCACCTACGGGCAGCTGTTGCCCGCAGACCGCATCTTGCGCTGGGACGTCACGGGCCCCGAGCCCGACGTCTGGATGATCTACGTGGAGGGCAGCGACGGCAACGCGCAGTGGCGCCACTTCGTGCGGGGCGACGCGCGTCAGGCCCCGTTGCCGGACCTCTCCGCCGAAGACGAAATCGCGGACGTCAGCCCCGGGCCGCTGCGCATCACCATCTACGGCATCAACGTGGCCGACTTCGACTTCGACTCCTTCACCTACTCGTCCCTCTCCTCGCAGCGCTGGTCCGCGTGGTCGGTGGACACCATCGTGGCGCAACGATGACCCTCCGCACCGTCCTCGCCTTGCTGACGTTGGCCGCCGGCCTGCCCGCCTGTGGAGCCCCAGCCCCCAGCCAACCGGACACGGGCCCGGTCACCGGCTTCGTGTGCGAGCGGGCGGGGCAGACCGGCTGCGACCAGGGAGCCTTCGTCACCTGTGTGGGATCGGGGGCTTTCCTGCGCGCCGAGCGCGACGAGTGCGGCGACCGCGGTCAGGTCTGCGTGGCCTCGCTGGGCTGCCGCGTGTGCGACCCGCAGGTCCCTCTGTGCCAGGGCAACCAGCCGGGCGTCTGCCGCGCGGACGGCTCGGCTGTGGACTTGATGCCGGCCTGTCCCCCGGAGCGCGTGTGCAACGACGGCGCGTGCGTGAACGCGTGCAGCCTGGCCGACCTCCAGCAGAGCTACGTGGGCTGCGAGTTCTTCGCCATCGACCTCGACAATGCTGCGCTCGGAGGCGGCCGCGACGCCTCGTCGCAGCAGTTCGCGGTGGTGGTGTCCAACCCCGGGGCCGCGTCGTCCGCCGTGGTCGTGGAGGTCAACGACGCGTTGCCTGGCCAGCCTCCGGTCCTGCGCGAGGTGGCCAGTTCGCTGGTGCTGCCCGGTGACCTCGAGGTCTTCGAGCTTCCGCGCCGTGAGGTGGACGGCAGCAGCAGCAACGCCCCCTGCGACGTCACCGCGCGCGAGTGCCGCGGCGCCGAGGTGTGCGTCTGCTCGGCGGACGACACCATCGCCCCGTGCTTCTGCCGCGTGGACGCCGAGTCCGGCGGACAGAACGACGGCACGCACACGGCCATCACGTCGCACGCGTACCGCATCACCAGCGACCAGCCCATCGTCGCCTACCAGTTCAACCCGCTCGACAACGTGTCCGTGTTCAGCAACGACGCGTCGCTGTTGCTGCCCGCGCGCGCGCTCACGGCGTCGTACACGGTGGTCTCGTGGCCGCAGACCATCGCAGACTCGGACTGTCCGCCCGAGATGCCGTGCCCGGACATCGACTTCGACACGTCGTCTCGTGATGAGGGTCTGCGCGCCTTCCTGACCATCGTGGCCCCCGAGGCCAACACGCAGGTCACCATCACGCTCGGTCCGGACATCGTGCGCGTGCTGCCGGGTAGCGGCGTGCCCATGGGCCTGGCAGGCGACACGCTGGTGGCCACGCTGGGCGCCTTCGACGTGCTCAACCTGGAGACCGCCGGGTTCATGGCCGACTTCACCGGGTCCTACGTGAGCGCCAGCAAGCCGGTGGGCGTGTTCGTGGGGAGCGAGGCATCGGACGCGCCCATGTTCGAGACCTACGCCAACCGTCAGTGCTGCGCCGACCACTTGGAAGAGCAGCTCTTCGGGGACGGAACGCTCGGCACGCAGTACGTCATCGCGCGCATGCCCGGGCGGGCCGCCGCGCTGAACGTGGCCTTCGTGGACCCCACTCTGGACAGCGTGGCCGTGGGCAACGAGGTGGAGTACGTGCGCGTCATCGCGGTGCAGGACGACACCGAGATCACCACCACGCTCCCGCCTCCGGACGACCGCTTCGTGCTGGACGCGCGCGAGTCCCGCCTGCTGGACGCCACGCGCGACTTCGAGCTGTTCAGCACCACGGGGCGGCCCGTGTCCGTGCTGCAGGCCCTCCCCAGCCAGCAGGCGGTGGGCATCCCCAGCTCGCCCGTCCGCTATCCGGGCGGTGACCCATCCATCATCATGGTGCCGCCCATCGAGCAGTACCGCAGCGAGTACGTGTTCCTCACGCCGGACCGCTACGCCTTCGACTTCGTGGTCATCGTGGCGCCCAGCGCCGCCGAGGTGCGCCTCGACGGTGAAGAGCTGCGCGCGCGCGGGTGCAGCGTGTCCTCGGCCGATGGCCTGATGCGCGGGCCCTCGGACCCCCCTTCCACGCGCCTGATCTACCGCTGCCAGCTGAGCTTCCCCGAGGTGGAGCGCGACGTGGTGCGCGCCGGCATGCAGGACGACGGCGTTCATCGCCTGGAAGCCAATGCTCCCGTGGGCCTCGTGGTCTATGGCTTCGACGCGTTCGTGAGCTACGCGTACGCGGGCGGCCTGAACCTCCAGCCCATCTTCGAGTGATGAACGAGATGTCCATGCAGACACGACGGACGCAGGTGCTGGTGACCACCTGCGTGGTAACGTTAATGGCCAGCGTGGGGCTCGGGCAGCCGGCGCAGGGTGCGGTGTCACTCGGGGCGCTCTCCGTGCGCGGTCCGCTGGGGCGGCCCGCCATCCAACAGGTGCTGGAGAACTCGCTCGGGTCCTACCAGGCCTGCGTCGCGCAGCGCGCCGGGGAGCGGCTGTCCGGCGAGCTGTCCGTGCGCGTCCACATCGAAGCCAACGGCGTCCCCATCGCGGCCAGCGTGGACCGCTCCAACGTGGGTGACCGGGCGCTCGAGCGCTGCGTGGCGGCGGCCACGGAGGCCTGGCGCCTCGCGGAGCGTAACGCGGCCACCCTGGTGACCTTCACCCTGCGGGTGGGCCGCGGCGAGCCCAGCGGCCAGCAGCGCGACGTGGGGCAGGTCATCTCGCTGGGCGACAGCGACGACGGCCACCTGCCCGAGTCCGCCCGCAACAGCCAGCCCGGCGGTGGGCGCCCCTTGGTGTTGCGGCGCACCTGGGCTCCTGTTCCGGGTGGCATGCACGTGGTGGGCGCTCTCAGCGAGGCGCGCGTGGCCCAGGCGCTGCGGGGGCGCACCAACCTGCTGCGGCGCTGCGTCTCGGTGGCGCACGTGGGCACGGGTGAGGCTGCGCCCTGGGAGGTGCTGGTGTCCCTCCGCCTCGGGCCCAGCGGCCAGGTCAACCAAGAGCCCGTGGTCCAGGTGAGCGGTGCGCCTCCCAGCGTGACCGCTTGCGTGGCCGCCGTGCTGCGCGAGACCCGTTTCCCGCAGGCCACCGCCGAGACCCAGGTGGTGGCACGCTACCGGGCTGTCCCGCGCTCGTAACGCCGCGGCATGCTTGACGATACGTCGGTGCGGGGGCGTGTGAGAACAATCGTTCACCCCCGTGCGTTTCCCCCGGGCGTCTAGAACCGCCATACTCCCTGTGTCCCTCCGTGCGCCTGCCCTCCCTCGATACCACGTCGCTCATCCTGGCGTTGACGCTCTTCGCGTCCGTGGTCGCCCATGCGGGCGTGCACTACAGCCTGGGCGTGCTGGCCAAGGCACAGGCCCTCGAGGCGCTGCTGCGTGAGCGTGAGGCGGCTTCCCGGCGCGGCGATGGACGCGCGGTGCTGGAGTTCGAGCTGAGCGATGACCAGCGGCCCGCGCCCGAGGTGCGCCCCAGCACCAGCGTGGATCCGAGCGCTCAGCCACCCAGCGACGCCGAGGCTCCCGACGTGGAGCAGGCCGAGACCGAGGAGGCCCGCCGCGCACGTCTCCGGGCCGAGCGCCTCGCGCGCGCACGCCAACAGCGGGAGCAAGCCAGCGCGGAGGCGGTGGCCACCGCCCAGCCCGAAGAGCGGCAGCCCGAGCCCGAGCCGGAACCCGAGCTCCAGCTCACGCCGCCGGCGCCCACGCCGCCTACACCCCCGCCGCCACCGCCGCAGCAGGAAGAAGAGCGCATCGCGGTCCGGCAGCACTCCGAGAACCCCGACGATCCGCCGCCCGACACGGTCTACATCGCGGACGAGAACAACACCGTGGAAGAGGAGACCGTGGCGGAGATCACCAACCTCGACCGCGACGACGTGGAGACCAGCGTGGGCGCCGAGCTGGAGCAGCCCACCGACCCGCTCGAAGAAGAGGGCAACGCGGACGACGAGACGCTGGCCGAGTCCGAGGACGTGGACGGCAGCGAGGAACGCCGACCCACGCCGGAGGAGGTCACGCGGCGGCCGCGGGAGCGGCCCAACACCGAGACACGCGCCGAGGGGCGCACCACGGCCGACGCGCCAGCCGACTCGCGCGCGGAGCGCACACCGGGGGGCGATGGAGCGACCGGCGCAGCGGCTCAGCGGCAGGCCGGGGTGCGCGGGCGCGCGGGCGGAGGAGACCCGAACGCCGGCGGCGCGGCGGCCTTGCTGGCAGCCGCCCAGGGCGACTGGACGCTGCGCACGCCGGGCTCACTGGGCGCGGGCGGCGGCGATGGCGCAGGCGGCGTGCCCATCCCCCAGCGCGAGGCCCGTGAGGGCGTCCCGCGCGGCTCCACGCGTGGGCAGGCCGACCGCGGGCGGCGGCCGGGAGAGCGCACGGGGCGCCCTGGGCCAGACCTCACGCTGCGCTACAGCCAGCTGGTGGACATCGTGGGCGAGGAGCGCCTGGCCGAGGAGCGGGAGGCTCACTTCGCCGAGCAGCGCTCGCGCATCCGCGGCAGCTCGAGCGGCGCCAACTGGCAGCAGTTCCGCGCGGCGCTCGAGAACTACATGCCCAGCGTGCGGCCAGGCGCGCAGACGGCGCTCAACGCAGCGCGCTCACCCTTTGCCACCTACGTGGCGCGCATCCACGACCGGCTGCACCAGACCTACCACGACTTCGTGCAGAACCTGCCGCTCGAGGCCAGCGGGCCCTTCGGCGACCCCAACCTGCGCACGCTGTTGGAGATCGTGCTCAACCGCGACGGCAGCGTGCACCGCGTGGGCGTGGTGCGCTCATCGGGGCTCTCCATGTTCGACTACGGGGCCTACAACGCCGTGATGCGCGGCCAGCCATATCCGGTGGCGCCCGACGAGATCCTGAGCGGCGACGGGCGCATCTACATGCACTGGGACTTCCATCGCCAGCAGCCCTACTGCCACCAGAGCCACGCGCGCCCCTACATCCTGCCCAACATCGGCGGAGCGCGAGAAGACGAGCTCCCCGTGCAGCAGCTGCAAGACAGCACGCTGGTGCCGTCCGACGCGCGCGTGAACTACGGCGTGGGGGGCCAGAGTGCCGACGACGAGGCGCTGGACGACGAAGAGCTGGACGACGAAGAGCTCGAGGAGGACGAGGAGGGCCACGACCACGAGGCCGAAGCCGACCCCGAGCCCCCCGCACCGCGCAGCCGCGGGCCGCGCCTTTGAGCGAGCCCAGCGGGCCTGACGCCGGCGCCGAGCTCCGCCGAGCGCTCACGCAGCGCGCTCACGAGCTGGGCTTCGCGCGCGTGGGGGTGGCCCGCGCCAGCGCCCTCGACGAAGAGGGTGAGCGTCTGCGCGCGTGGCTTCAGGCGGGCCACCACGACGGCATGAGCTGGATGGCCGACACGGCCGACGTGCGCACGGACCCGCGGCACCCGCGCATGCTGGAAGAGGCGGTGAGCGTGGTGGTGCTCGCCACGCCGTTCTTGTCGCGGCAAGAGCAGCCCATCGGCATCGGGGAAGGGCGCGTGGCGCGCTACGCCTTCGGGCGCGACTACCACAACGTGCTCGGCCGGCGCCTGCGCAAGCTGGAGCGCTTCCTGCGCGACCAAGGCCACCGCGTGCGCCACTCGGTGGACTCACGCCCCGTGTTCGAGCGCGCCTGGGCGGTGCGCGCGGGGCTCGGCTTCGTGGGCAAGAACTGCTGCTTGATCATCCCGGGCCTCGGCTCGCACGTGTTCTTGAGCACGCTGGTGACCAGCGCGTTCTTGCCCACTGACGAGCCCGTGCGCGAGGGCTGCGGGCGCTGCACGGCGTGCCTCACCGCGTGCCCCACCGAGGCGTTCGTCGCGCCGCGCGAGCTGGACGCGCGCCTGTGCATCAGCAACCTGACCATCGAGCGCGAGGACAACGCGGCCTTGGCGCTGCGCCCGCGCATCGGGGACTGGCTGTTCGGCTGCGACGCCTGCCAGGACGTGTGCCCCTACAACCGCACCACACCCGAGCCGCTCGACGCGGCGTTCGAGCCGCACCCGCGCCTGCGCGAGGTGGACCTGCCCGGCCTCCTGCGCATGGAAGAAGAGGCGTTCCTGCTGTGGTCCGAGGGCTCTCCCATGCGCCGCTCGGGCATCGCGCGCCTGGCCCGCAACGCTGCCGTGGTGCTGGGCAACGTGGGCACGCGCGTGCACCTGCCGGTCTTGCAGGAGGCCAGCCTCAGCCACCCGAGCGACACCGTCCGTGAGGCGGCCCGCTGGGCGTTGGGTGAGATCGAGGGCCGCGAGGGGCACCCCGGCGGAGGGGGCTCTCAGCCGGCTTCGTCGTCGTCGTCCGACTGAGCCTGCGTGCGGCTGCCGCTGCCGGCGGTGTCGTGCAGGTCTTGCGGGCGCGCTCCCAGCACCAGGTTGTCGCTGGTCACGCGCGCCGGGTCGGTCTTCCTCAGGATGGCCTCGAGGGCCAGCAAGATGGCGTCGAGGCCCTCGCGCGTGGCGGCGCTGAACGGCATGACCTTGATGCCCAGCTCCGCAAAGCCCTCACGCGAAGCCTCGAGCGCCTCCTGCGCCTCGAGCAAGTCCATCTTGCTGAACGCCACGATGGCGGGGCGCTCCAGCAGCGACGCATCGAACGTGGCCATCTCGTTGAGCAGCGTCTTGTAGTCGGCCACCGGGTCGCGGCTCGGATCCGGGTCGTAGGTGATGACGTGCAGCAACACGCGGTTGCGCTCCACGTGGCGCAGGAAGCGCAGCCCGAGGCCCGCGCCCTCGGAGGCGCCCTCGATGATGCCGGGGATGTCGGCCACCACGAAGTTGCGGTCCGGGCCCAGCGACGCCACGCCCAGGTTGGGCACCAGCGTGGTGAACGGGTAGTCCGCGATCTTCGGCGTGGCGCGCGACACGGCGGCGATGAACGTGGACTTGCCCACGTTGGGGAAGCCCACCACGCCCACGTCGGCCATGAGCTTCAGCTCCAGCTTCAGGTTGCGGTGCTCGCCCTCTTCGCCCGGATCGGCGCGCCGCGGCGCGCGGTCGAACGGCGTGGCGAAGCGCATGTTGCCGCGTCCCCCCTTGCCCCCGCGGGCCACCACGAACGTCTGCCCCGGCTCGGCCAGGTCCACCAGCAGCTCGCCGGTGTCCGCGTCGTACACCTGCGTGCCCACGGGCACCTGCACCACCTCATCGCGCCCAGCGTGGCCGAACTGGTCCTTGCCACGGCCATGCTCGCCAGGAGGCGCGGTCAGATGGCGCCGGTAGTGCAGGTCCATCAGCGTGGACATGCGCTCGTGCGCCTCGAAGACGATGTCGCCGCCGGAAGGACCGCCGAGGGGAACGTACTTCTCACGGCGAAAGGCCACCGCACCATTGCCACCGTTGCCGGCCTGGACTTCGATTTCAACTAGATCGACGAAACGCACGGGGCGCAAGGTGCGTGCGCCGGCCGTTGCCTGCAACCCGGCCGCACGTTCGTCAGGCTTCCACCAGCCGCACGCCCCGCAGGCGGAGCGCGTTGGTGATGACCGAGGCGGAGCTAAGGCTCATGGCCAGCGCGGCGATCATGGGGGACAGCAGCCACTCGGTGAGCGGGTAGATGACCCCGGCCGCGATGGAGATGCCGACCGCGTTGTAGACGAAGGCGAACCCGAGGTTCTGCTTCATGTTGGCCACGGTGGCCTCGGACAGCGCGCGCGCCGTCACGATGCCGCGCAGGTCGCCCTTCACCAGCGTGAGCTGCGCGCTGCTCATGGCCACGTCGGTGCCGGTGCCCATGGCAATCCCCACGTCGGCGCGGGCCAGCGCGGGCGCGTCGTTGATGCCGTCCCCCGCCATGGCCACCACGTGGCCCTCCGCCTGCAGCTTCTCCACCAGGGCCAGCTTCTCGGCCGGCGTCACCTGGCCGTGCACCTCGCGGATGCCCAGCCGCTCCGCCACGGCACGCGCCGTGGTGAGGGCGTCGCCGGTGGCCATCACCACGCGCACGTTCGCCCGCTGCAGCTTCGCGAGCGCGTCCGGCGTGGTCGCCTTCACGGGGTCCGACACCACCAGCAGGCCGGCCAGCGTGCCGTCCACCGCTAGCAGCATCACGCTCGCGCCTTCGCTGCGGGCCACCTCCACCTGCTGGCTGACCGCGCTCACATCCAGGCCCGCCTGGGCCATCAGCGCCTCGTTGCCCAGCGCAACGGCCTTGCCCGCCACCTGGCCGCGCACACCCATGCCGGACGCCGAGTCGAAGCCCACCGGCGCCTCCAGCATCAGGCTCCGCGCGCGCGCCTCGGTCACGATGGCCATGGCCAGCGGGTGCTCGCTCCCCTGGTCCAGGCTCGCGGCCAGGCGCAGCGCTTCGTCGGCGTCGAAGCCACCCACGCCCACAATGCGCTCGAAGCTGGGCTTGCCCTCGGTCAGCGTGCCGGTCTTGTCCACGATGAGCGTGTCCACGCGGCGCAGCGTCTCGATGGCCGCCGCGTCACGGAACAGCACGCCGTGCGTGGCGCCGCGCCCGGTGGCCACCATGATGGACATGGGCGTGGCCAGCCCCAGCGCGCACGGGCAGGCGATGATGAGCACCGACACCGCGTTGACCAGTGCGTAGACCCAGCTGGGCTCCGGACCGAACAGGCCCCAGCCCAGGAAGGTGAGCAGCGCCGTGGTGACCACGCCGTACACAAAGTAGCCGGCCACCGAGTCGGCCATCTGCTGCATGGGCGCGCGCGAGCGCTGGGCCTGCGCCACCAGCTGCACGATCTGCGACAGCACCGTGGCCGAGCCCACGCGCCCGGCCTCCATCACCAGCGCGCCGCTGGTGTTGAGCGTGGCCCCGATGAGCGCATCGCCCTCTCGCTTGCTCACCGGCAGCGGCTCGCCCGTGAGCATGGACTCGTCCACCGCGCTGCTGCCCTCGAGCACCACGCCGTCCACGGGCACCTTCTCGCCGGGCCGCACGCGCAGGCGGTCCCCCACGTGCACGTGCGTGAGCGGGATGTCCTCCTCCGTGCCGTCCGCCGCGATGCGCCGCGCCGTCTTGGGCGCGAGCCCCAGCAGCGACTTGATGGCCGCGGACGTCTGGGCGCGCGCGCGCAGCTCCAACAGCTGGCCCAGCAGCGTGAGCGAGATGATCACCACCGAGGCCTCGAAGTACACGGCCACGCGGCCCATGGACACGAACGAGTCCGGGAACAGCTGCGGCGCCGCGGTGGCCACCACGCTGTACACGAACGCGGCGCCCGTCCCGAGGCTGATCAGCGTCCACATGTTGGGGCTTCGGTTGAGCACCGAGCGCGCGCCGCGCACGAAGAAGGGCGCGCCCGCCCACAGCACCACGGGCAGCGACAGGCCCAGCTCCAGCCAGCTCTGCGCGGCCATGTCCATGACGCCGAGCGCGTGGCCGAACATGGCCAGCGTGGTCACCGCGATGGTCAGCGGCAGGGTCCACGTGAAGCGCCGCTGGAAGTCCACCAGCTCGGGGTTCGCTTCGTCATCCAGGCTCGGCAGCTCGGGCTCGAGCGCCATGCCGCACTTGGGGCAGGTGCCGGGGTGGTCCTGCCGAACCTCCGGGTCCATCGGGCAGGTGTACCAGGTGCCCGCCGGGGCAGAGGGCGGCGGGGTAACGGGCTCGGTCGCAGCGGGCGGCGTGAGGTACTTGTGGGGGTCCGCCAGGAACTTGATGCGGCACTTCGGGTTGCAGAAGTAGAAGGCCTGGCCCTCGTGCTCGGCGTGGTGCGGCGAGTCTGCGGTCACCGTCATGCCGCAGACCACGTCTTTGAGGTTGTGCATCGTCATGGAGCCTACTCCTTCCCGCGCCACTGGCACCGCAACGCGCTGCGGAGTGGCGTGATAGGTTCATGACGTCGTGCCCACGCGCACCTTACTTCCCACGCCCGATGGCCACACGCTCGTGGCCGACCTGCACCTGCCTGACGGAAGCCCCAAGGGCCTCGCGCTGCTGGGGCACGCCATGATGGTGGACCGCCGCACCATGGACCGGCCCAAGGGGCATGGGCTCGCCAGCGTGCTGGTGTCGCGGGGCTTTGCGGTGCTGAACGTGGACTTCCGCGGCCACGGCGAGAGCGTGCTCCACACGCGGCGCTCGTTCTCGTTCGACGACATCGTGCGCAACGACGTGCCCGCGCTGGTGTTCGCGCTGCGCGACCGCTTCCCGGACCTGCCCCGATTCCTGGTGGGCCACAGCCTGGGCGTCAACGCGGGGCTGCCGGGGCTCGCGCTGCTGCGGGATCACGGCGTGCGAGCGGTGGTGGCCATCGCGCCCAACCTGTGGGCGCCCAAGTTCGAGCCCAGCCTGGTGCGCCGCCTGAAGAAGCGCGCCATGGTCACCGCGTTCGAGCTGGCGGCACGTCCCACCGGGTTCTTCGACCCGGCCCCCTTCGGCATGGGCCGCTCGCGCATCCCGCGGCCCTATGTGGAGCAGTTCGGCAAGTTCTACCGGGACGACCGGCTCGTGTCGCTCGACGGCGCCGACGACTACGAGCAGGGCCTCGCCTCGCTCGCGCTGCCCATCCTGGCGTGGAGCGGCGGGAACGACACGCTCATGGCGCACCCCGATGCCGTGGCCCAGTACCTGCGCCTGTTCTCGCGGGCCGCTGTGGACCACCGGCGCTTCGTGGGCGCGGGCGGCTTCGAGCCCGACCACATGCAGCTGGTCATCGACGAGCGCTCGCTGCCGCTGTTCGAGCAGTCGGCGGAGTTTCTCCTCCAACACGTGGGCTGAACCCGCGCCGCGCAACGGAGCTCCATGAACCACCACATCAATGCACTCGTCCGGCGGATGGCGGATGGCGAAGCGCTGAAGTTCAAGCCTTTCTGGGGACACTCGGGGAGCGGGCTGGGCCCCTGGATTCTCAGCCAGTGGTACCCAGCCCCGTTCTCCGCGGACGGGAACACGTACCAGACCGCAGAGCACTGGATGATGGCGCAGAAGGCGCTGCTGTTCGCCGACGCTGCGAGTGCTCGCGAGATCATCGCCGCCAACAGTCCAGGTGCAGCCAAGGCACTGGGCCGAGGCGTCCAAGACTTCGACGAGGAGACTTGGGAGCAAGCCCGCTACGCCATCGTCGTGACCGGTAACGTGCTCAAGTTCCGCCAGAACCCTCCGCTGGCCAAGTGGCTCGACGAGACGGGGGACGTTGTCCTGGTGGAGGCGAGCCCGCAGGACCGCATCTGGGGTATCGGCATGTCGGCGACGGACCCTGGTGCGAAGAACCCGGCTGCTTGGAAGGGCCAGAACCTCCTTGGGTTCGCGCTGGGCGAGGCGCGCGACCGCCTGAGGAGGTTCCCCCGGCCGGCGATGCCCGACGGCGCCCTGACTCCTCCGTGGGTCGAGTTCCCTGATCACCATCGGTACTCCGCGTTCTGGCGCATGGGCGCTGGAGAGGCGTACGTGACCGCGCTGCGGGAGAGCTGGGAGTCCCTGACCGCCGATCAGCGCATCGAGATCGAGCTGGTCTACCCTGCAACTGGCGCGTGGTCGGGCTGGTACTGAGGCGGCCAGCCCGGGCTGGTGCGACAACGCCAACCCGTGATACCCACTTGGTGTGGCGCGCTCGCGTTCATCACTCACGAGGGGAGGCTGGCTCGGCGCCTGCACGCTGCTGCTCGTCGCGTGGCTCCTGTTGCCCGCCGCAGCGGCTGCCCAAGCTCCGTCCAGCGACACCGAGGTTCCTCCTGGCGTCGCGCTCCGGCAGTCGAGCTTTGAAGCGAGCGAGGCGGAACGCAGAGCCCTTCGCCCTCACCGCTGGCAGCGTGGCGCACGTCGCGTCGTCCTGCTCGGGGCAGCCTTGACGCTCGGGGCCGTCGTCGTCGGCTCGATGTCCGCGCCTGCCGATGGCGCCGAGGAGCGCCTGGTTCGGATTGGGTCCTCCGTGGCCAGCGTTGGCATGGTCATGAGCCTCAGCGCGTGGGTGGTGCGACTTCGGCAACGCGAGCCGGGACCCTCCATCACCGGCGAGGGCCGCACGCGCAGGCTGCGCACGGGCTACACGTTTCTCGGCCTCGGCGCGCTGGTGTTGGTGGCTGGCGTGGCCGCTAGCGCCGGGAGCCCTGCGCCGTGGTTGGGCCAGATTGTGGGAGGCTCAGTCGGCGCGTTCTTCATGCTCGGCGTGGGTGTGCCCTTCCTCTTTGCGGGCTATGCGAGACGCGTCACGCCGACACAGGTCACGCTCCACGTCGGCCCTGGTCACCTCCAGCTGGTGGGTCACTTCTAGCGCTGCCGGCACGCCAGCAGGCGCGGGGAGACCCATGTTTTTCTGCGTGGGGAGGGGGCGTCAGTCGTTGCCGGGGCGCCTGCCGAACGCGACGCCCTCCACGCGCCCCTTCGTGCGCAGCTCGGAGACGAGGGTCTCCATCGCGTACGGCGTCTGCGCGTAGATGGGCTTGTCGATCGGGTCCGCGAACGGAGGACAGCCCGGGTAGCCATCAATCTCGACCTCGCCCGTCGGCGCCCAGGCCACGAGCGATCCGTCGTCCAACCGGTAGATCCAGCGCTCGTCGGCGTCTGCCAGGCGGATGGCCACGCGCGCGGCGAGCACACCGGCCAGCAACGTCTCGGGGTCGAGCGCCGCGCGGACGCTCGAGCGCAGTGGCTCGGCTTCTTCCCAGAGAGCCACTGCCCCCGCCACCGTGGCCTCCCAGCTGGAACTCGCGGCGCGGGCCCGCTCCATCGCGTCGATGGTCACCAGCGCGTCGCCCTCGTGCTTCACCCTCCAGATCTGCTCGTCGATGCAGACGACCCGTCCGCGGCTGTGCCCCAAGTGGAGCGCGGCCTGCCCGCCCAGCAGCGCCGCGAAGCCATCGCGCGCGAGCTGGTCCCACGCCAGCAGCTGCGAGGCGAACGGCTCGGGGATCGGCGCCACCGAGAGATCCGGCGACTCACGCGCCCGCACCCGCAGGTAGCCGTCAGGCTCGAAGACCCGAAACACGTGGGGCTCCATGCCGAGCTCGAACGATCCGTCTTCGGACTCCTCGTAGAGCTCCCACTCGCCGAGAACCCCCGCGCGCAGGTACATGCACTTCGCGCGTCGCGTCTGGAACTTGCCAAGCGGGAGCCAGTGGCGGGGTGAGGCAGTGAGCTCGGCCAAGAGCCTCTCGCAGCGCGCTTCCACGGCAGGGTCGGGTGGGCGTCTGAGCACCCCCGGAGTGTACAGGCCTCGGCTCGCACGGGATCACTGGTCTCTCGGCACCCCCCGTGCTACATCACGCCCGCTCTCGGCCCCGCCGGAGCCGGACGCTTGATACCAAGTGCCCGAAATCACACATGTCTCCCGGCTCAAACGTGCGGCCTGGTGCTCCCTTCGGGGGGTCGCCGCGCGAGGGTGACAGAAGCACAACCAGAAAAGGACGAGCCATGACCACTGAAAATCAAGACACCGCCCGCCCCGACGTCTCCAGCGGCGACCTGCCCATCGGCCTTCGCGCCCTCATCGACGCCGGCGTCCACTTCGGTCACCAGACCAAGCGCTGGAACCCGAAGATGCGCCCGTTCATCTACGGCGCGCGCAACGGCATCCACATCGTGGACCTCGACCAGACGGCGGTGCTCTTCCGTCGCGCGTTCGACTTCGTGACCGAGGCCGTGGGCCGCGGTGGCCACGTGCTCTTCGTGGGCACCAAGCGCCAGGCCAGCGACGTGGTCCTCGAGGAGGCCGTCCGCTCCAACCAGTTCTACGTCACGGGCCGCTGGCTCGGTGGCACGCTCACCAACTTCACCACCGTGAAGAAGGGCATCGACCGCCTGCGCGAGCTCGACCGTCAAGACGCCGACGGCACGCTCGACCTGCTCACCAAGAAGGAGGCCCTCGGCCTTCGTCGCGAGCGCGAGCGCCTCGAGAAGTACCTCGGCGGCATCAAGCACATGGACGGGCTGCCCTCGGCGCTGTTCGTCATCGACCCCAACAACGAGCACATCGCCGTCAAGGAAGGTCGCAAGCTGAACATCCCGATCATCGCCCTCACGGACACCAACTGTAACCCCGACCTGGTGGACTTCGTGATCCCCGGCAACGACGACGCCATCCGCTCCATCAAGCTGGTGGCCTCGCGCATCGCCGACGCCTGCATCGAAGGTCAGCAGTCGCGTCGTGACCATGTGGTGGCCGGCGACCGCGGCGACCGCAACGGCGGCGGTCACGTCGGTGGCGCCGTGGGCGACGGTCCCGCGGTGGAGCAGGCGCGCAAGCGTCGTGGCCCGGGCGGTCCCGGTGGCGCCCCGCGTCGCTGAACCACGCCCCCACACAGACTCAGAGAAGACAGGAACCGAACATGGCGAACATTTCAGCCGCACAGGTTAAGGCGCTCCGTGATCGCACGGGCGCGGGCATGATGGACTGCAAGAAGGCCCTCCAAGACGCCGATGGCGACGAAGAGAAGGCCATGGAGGACATCCAGAAGAAGGGCCTCGCCAAGGTCGCGAAGAAGGCCGGTGCCATCGCCGCCGAAGGCATGGTCCACGCCTACATCCACGCGGGCAGCCGCGTGGGCGTGCTCCTCGAGGTCAACTGCCAGACCGACTTCGTGGCCCGCAACGAGGACTTCAAGTCGTTCGTGTCGGACGTCGCCATGCAGATCGCGTCCATGACGCCGCTCTACGTGCGCGAGAGCGAGATCCCCGAGGCCGACGTCGCCGCGCAGAGCGCCATCTTCGCCGGTCAGATGGAGGAAGAGGCGCGCGAGACGGGTAAGTCGAAGCCCGCCGAGGCCACCGCCAAGATCCTCGAGGGCAAGATCGCCAAGTGGAAGAAGGAGAACTGCCTCCTCGAGCAGGTCTCCATCATGGTCGAAGACAAGAAGACCATCGGCGACATCTGCGACGAGCTCTCGGCCCGTATCGGCGAGAAGATCTCGGTGCGCCGCTTCGTGCGCTACGAGCTCGGCGAGGGCATCGAGAAGAAGAAAGAGGACCTCGCGGCCGCCGTGGCCGAGACCCTCGCCGCCGGCTGAACCCAGCGATCAGCTGCACCTGCAGAGAAGCCCAGCCACGAGAGTGCGCTGGGCTTCTTTGCGTGGTGCGCCGGGGCACCCACCACGAAGGCCGAGGCAGCGCGCCTCAGACCTTCATGATGTCTTCTTCCTTCTTGGCCACCATATCGTCCACCTTGGTGACGCCGTCCTTCACGATGGCTTCCAAGTCCTTGAGCGCGCGCGCCGCGTCGTCCTTGCCCACGTCACCCGACTTCTCGAGCTCGTCCAGCATGTCCTTGGCATCATGCCGCGCCTTGCGGATGGCGATCTTGCACTCCTCGCCTTCCTTGCGGGCGGTCTTGGCCAGGTCGCGGCGGCGCTCCTCGGTGAGCGGCGGGATGGGGATGCGAATCAGCTCGCCGTCGCTGCTGGGGTTGAGGCCCAGCTGCGCGTTGCGGATGGCCGACTCGATCAGGTTGATGGAGCTGCGCTCGAACGGCTTGAGCGTGATCATGCGCGCCTCGGGCACGTTGATGCCCGCCATCTGCTTCAGCGGCGTGGGCGTGCCGTAGTAGTCCACGCGCACCCCGTCGAGGATGCCCGGGTTGGCTCGCCCGGTGCGGATCTTGGCGAGGTCGCGGCGCAGCGCTTCGTGCGCCTTTTCGATGCTCTCTCTCAGGTCTTGCAGTGTTTCATCGAGCATGAGCGTTCTCCATGGGCCTTGGCCCGATCACTCGCCCGTCTCGGAGACGAGCGTGCCGACGTCCTCGCCCATGACCACGCGCTTGATGTTGCCGCGTTGGTGGAGCGCGAAGACTCGAATCGGGAGCTTGTTGTCGCGGCAGAGGGTCACCGCGGTGCTGTCCATGACACCCACGCGGTCTGCCAGGAAGCGATCGTAGCTCAAGCGGCGGTACATCTGGGCATCTGGATTCTTCGCCGGGTCCGAGTCGTACACGCCCTCGACCTTGGTGGCCTTCATGAGCGCGTCCGCGTGGATCTCCATGGCGCGCAGCGCGGCGGCCGTGTCCGTGGAGAAGTAGGGGTTGCCCGTGCCGGCCACGAAGATGCAGATGCGGCGCTTCTCGAGGTGGCGGATGGCGCGGCGGCGGATGTACGGCTCGGTCACGGCGCTGATGGCCATGGCGCTCATCACGCGGGTGGGCACGCCCTTCTTCTCGATGGCGTCTTGCAGGGCCAGTCCGTTGATGACGGTGGCCAGCATGCCCATGTGGTCGGCCGAGGTGCGGTCCATGCCGCTGGCGCTGCCCTTGAGGCCGCGGAAGATGTTGCCACCCCCGATGACGATGCCGAGTTCGGCGCCCGCGTGGTGCACCTCCACGATCTCGGCAGCGATGTCGCTGAGTGTGGCGGGGTTGAGCCCGAACCCCCCAACCTCACCGCAGAGAGCCTCGCCCGAGAGCTTGAGCAAGACGCGCTTATGCTTGAGTTCCACCATGGGCACGGGTCTAACCCCCGCCGCCGTGACGCGCAACCGCGCTCGCTCCGCCCGCCTTCAGAAGGGGCGCCCCAAGTGGAAGTACACGCGCGGGCCGCCCCGCTCGTGGGCCCCGTAGGCAAAGCCCAGGCGCAGCGTGAAGGGCAGGACGTACCCCACGGTGAAGTCCAGCAGCACCTCGGCTCCCACCCCCACCCGAAAGGTGCTGAGGTCGATGCGCGTGCTGTACGCATCGCCGTAATCGGCGAAGACCAGCGCGTGCACGCGGTTCAGGTAGAACGGCAGTGTCTCGAGCCCGCGCTGAATGCGCACGATGGGGAAGCGATACTCGAGCTGCACCAGCTGGAAGCGCAGCCCGCGGCGGTCTCCGGGGGCATAGCCGCGCAGCGCCTGGCCGCCATACACGGGGTGCTCCAGCAGCAGCTCCTGCAGGTCGGGCGTGGGGAAGCCGCCAATGCTGTAGAGCGAGCGGCGCCCCTCGTCGCCCGCGGACAGCCCGCCCGCATACCGCAGGGCGAAGATGTGGTGGTGGATGAGCGGGTTCTCCCAGAAGCGCGAGAACGCCCAGCTCAACGCCGCGGCGCGGTAGCGGTTGCCAATCAGCCGGTCGGCGGCGCTCAGGTTCACGCTCAGCGTGCGGCCCACCGAGGTGGTCATGTCGTAGATCTGCGCGCGCGCGTCCGAGTACGTGAAGCCCACGCGTGCCCGCGTGAACACGCCGCGCTGCGGGATGAAGGGCACCGGGAAGTTGGGGTCGAGCTCCCCCACGAAGGGGTCCACGCTCTGCACGTGGGTGACCGCGTAGCCCGCCGAGATGCCGGTGGTGTGGAACGAGCGGGGGAAGCTGCGCGACACCGACACGTCGCCGCCGTGCGCGCGCTCGGTCCAGGGCTGCCGGCGCCCCTCCACCACGAGGTCGTTACGGGCCTGGTGCCGGCGGAAGAAGCGGAACGCCACGGGCGAGGCCCCGCGCCCGTAGTGAAGGCCCACGTCCAGGTCCAGCTGCCGGGCGGGCAGGGTGACGCCCACGCGCGCGTCCCACGTGAAGAAGCCCACGGCGTCCTCGCCCACCACCTTGAGCGAGAGCTCGTTGCCTCCCATGAGCGCGCTGGTGCCGAAGCCCGGCATGTAGCTGCGTGGGTACATGGTCTCGATGGGCCGGTAGCGGTGGCTCGAGCCGCCCAGGTAGCCCGTGTCGCTCGGCTCGGGGCGGGTGTCCTCATAGGCGCTGGCGGGCCGCCCCCAGGTGTCTGGCGGGCCCGAGACCGGCAGGCTGTACAGGTCGAAGCCGCGGCTGCCGTAGCCCACGTACACCACGCGGTCGCCGGCCGGCGACACCACCGGGCAGAACGCCCCGCCCAGCACGTTGGTGAGCTGCCGCGTCGCCCCTGTGGCCAGCGCAAACACGTACAGGTTGGCGATGCCGCTGCGGTCCGACGAGAACACCACGTGCTGCCCGTCGGACGTGAACGTGGGGCCAATGTCCTGGGCGCGGTCGTGCGTGAGCTCGCGCACCTGCCCGCTGGCGAGATCCAGCAGGTGCACGTCGCGGTAGCCCCCCGCGCGCCACACCGAGAACACCACGCGCTGGCCATCGGGCGAGAACCGCGGCGTGTAGATCTGCTCGAACGGCCGGCTGGTGACCAAGCGCTCGCGCGTGCCCGCCACGTCCGACAGGCTGGCGATCTCGAGGTGCGAGGTGCCCGCGTCGTTCACCGAGAAGACCACCCGTGTGCCGTCCGGCGAGGCGTCCGGCGCGCGCGCTCGCAGCCCCGTGGTCAGGCGCTCCACCCGGCGCCGCCCCGGGTGCTTCCGAAACAGGTCGAAGCGGGCGTAGATGCCCCGGTCGAAGTCCACCGAGTCGAACACCAGGCCCCCATCGGCCAGCGGAGACGCCACCGAGGTGCCCGCCACGCGTGTGATCTTCTGGGGCTCACCGCCGTCCACCGGCAGGCGCCGCAGCTGGGGGTCACTGCGCCCGTCGTTCACCGTGTAGACCAGGCTCCCGTCGGCCAGGAAGCGCGGATACAGCGCCGTCTCGCCGTGCTGGGTGAGCCGCTCGCCCTCCACCCGCCCGGCGGTCTCCACCTCGGCGGCCACTTCGGCATAGTGCGCCCGCGTCTCGGTCTGCCAGGCCTCGTACAGCTCGGGCCAGGTGAACCCGGTGGCCCGCTGCGTGGCCCGGCTCAGGCCATACGGGATGGGGTTGCGCCCATAAGTGTCCGCGATCTCCGCGATGGCGTGGTCGCCGTGCCGCCGTGCCACGAACGCCATCAGGCGCGAGCCGTACAGGTACCAGTTGTTCCCGCGCGGCCACTGGTCCACGTCGTTCACCAGCTGGTCCAGCGTGACCACGCGGTCCTCCAGGAACGCCATGCGCAGGTACATGTCGAACTGGGTGGAGCGCATGCGCCCGCCGGACGTCTCGCGCGACTCCATGTAGGTGGCGATGCCCTCCACGATGAAGCGCGGCTGCGTCTGGTTGGGCGCCAGCAGCCGCCCGAACACCTTGTTGATGATGGCCGGCAGCCCCGAGATGTTGGACAGGTGCAGGATGTGCGTGTGCTCGTGGGTGATGAGCGTGGTCAGCCAGTCGTCGAAGTCCGCGAGCGGGCTGATGTCCTCCGGGGCGGTCACGAACAGCCGGATGGCGTCGTAGGGCAGGGCGGTGGCCAGGCCGTTGGCCGACTCCGAGTCGTCGGCCAGGGTCACCTGCACCCGGCCGCTCATCTCGTTCTCCATCACGGGGGCCACCCGGGCGTGGGCCCGCTCGAGCGCATAGCCCGCCCGGCGGGCCACCTGGGCCAGGTGCGCGGGGTAGTGGATGGCAAAGTGCTCGGTGTCCACGGTGCGCCAGCGCACCTGCCGATCGCGCAGCTGGGCCGACGCGCGCAGGGGCCCGCTCGCCAGCGCAAGGCACGCGGCGAGGAGCATCAGGGGCCCGACGCGGCGCGGGGCAAACATCCGCTTCCCTATAACATGACCACCGCACGTGGCTCCGAACGTCGCTTCTCCTCACCTCGTCCTTGACCCGGTGCCCCTTGCCCTTCTAGCCTTGCGCTCTGCGGGTGGTGACCCGCACCGATACAGCACGTGGAGACGCCTATCCCGAACATGACGCCGCCGCCGCCCTCGCGGCCCGCCCGTGCCTTTGCACTCCGCTTCATCTCCGGGAAGTATCAAGGTGGCGAATTCCCGTTGCCTGAGAACGGTGAGGTCGTGGTCGGTCGCTCCGGTGAGCTGGACATGGTCCTGGTGGAGGACATGGTCTCGCGCCGCCACGCCAAGATCACCGTCACCAACGGGCAGATCTTCATCCAGGACCTGGGGTCCACCAACGGCAGCTTCGTGAACGGCGAGCGCATCAAGCGCTCGAAGCTCTCCGAGGGCGACCGGGTGCTCATCGGCACCAGCATCATCAAGGTGGTGGCCACCGAGGGTGCAGCCACCATGCGCGAGGCCAAGGCCGCGCTCGAAGACGTGGCCGCCGGCAAGCGCACCTCGCAGGTGCGCACCATGACCGGCTCCATCGCCGAGGTGCCGCTCCCGGACCTGCTGCAGCTGTTCGCGGCCAGCAAGAAGAGCGGCACGCTGGTGGTGCGCACCGAGACCGACGTGGGCAAGCTGCACCTCGACAAGGGGCGCGTGCACTTCGCGGCGGTCAACGACCACTACGACGTCCCGCCCGAGAAGAGCTTCTACCGCATCCTCACCTGGGAGGACGGCACCTTCGACATGGAGCAGCCCGAGGAGCGCGAGTTCCCGAGCCAGATCGAGATGAGCACCGAAGGGCTGCTCATGGAGGCCATGCGCCAGCTGGACGAGGTGAAGCGCCTGGGCCCCGAGCTCCCGCCGCACAGCGCCCAGCTCGAGATGTGCTCACCGCTCATTCCGCCGCTGCGTGAACTGACGCCCGACCAGCTGGATATCCTGCAGATCGCGCACAACTACTCGCGCGTGGAGACGGTGCTCAACAAGAGCCTGGCGGGGGACGTGCGGACCAGCGAGCTGATCGTGAAGCTGATCAAGACGGGGTACCTGAAGGTCATCTGAGCGGGGCACGTACACGTCGGCCGCGCGACGGACGGTGCTCTTCTCGTGCTCGACGTGGCCGGCTGCAGGAGGCTTTGTCCTGGGCTGTCGTCGTAGGGGTGGTGCGACCCGTCGACGACGCAAACGCCTGTCCACGTGGTACGTAGCTGTCGTGGACCGACCTCTCGAACGACGAACGGGTGAGCGAACCGACACGGTGGTCGACCTCGCGCGGGTCGCGACATCGGCGCGTCCGCTGCCGATCGTCCTCGAGCAGCTCTGCTCCCGCATCGCCGACGCCGCTCCGGCCCCCGTGGTCAGCGTGTACCTGCTCGAGAGGGAGCAAGACGCCGACGCGCTGGTCATGCGGGCGAACGTCGGCCTCCGGGAGGGGAGCGTCGGCAACGTGCGGCTCGCGATCGGCGAGGGTGTGACCGGCTTCGCGGCCGCGTGCCTGCAGCCCGTCTCGACCTCCACCAGCGCGGCCGAGTCCCTGTACAAGGCCGTGAGCGGCATCGGTGAAGAGGCGTTCCCCGACTACCTGGCCGTGCCGCTCCCGGTCGCGGGCAGGGCCATCGGCGTGGTCGTGCTCCAGCGTGAGCCCAACGTGGGCTTCACGGACGACGACGTGGTGCTGGTCACCTCGCTCGCGGCGTCAGTTACGCTCGCGCTCGTGTGCGCGAACGCCCGCCACACCCAGGCCGAGGCGAGCAGCAGCACCGACGGACGCACGGTCCGTGTCCGCGGCACGAGCATCGCGCCGGGGTCGGTGCTCGCCCAGCTCGAGGCGCTGCCGACGCTCGACTCGGTCATCGCGGGCACCCAGCCGGCGTCTCTCCCGATGACGCTCGACGGGATCCGCGAGGACGCCGACCAGTTCATCGCCCGCATCGGACCCCGGCTCTCCCCCAGTGCGTTCGCAAACCTGACCGCCACCCGCCTCCTGCTCGACGACGCGCGCTTCCGCGAGGAGCTGCTCGACCGCTGCGAGCGGCTCGGCATGTTGCACGGCATCCGCGCGACCATCCGCGAGTACGCGCTCGCCGCGCGTCGCTCGCCCGCGGCACGGATGCAGGGCGACTGGGTCCAGAACCGCGCGGCCGACGTCGCCGGGCTGTGCATGGTCGCGGTGGTGCGCGCCGCCGGGACCACCATCGGCCGGCCCGGCCAGGCGCTGCTCATCCCCGAGGTTCCGAACCTGTTCCTCGCGATGCACGCCATCCATCGGCGGTCGGCGGCCCTGCTGGTCGCCGCCGAGCTCGACCCGGCCTCGACGGTCGCCGAGGTGCTGCGCGTCTGCGAGATGCCGACCATCGCGTCCATCGAGAGCCTGAGCGACTGGGCAAGGCCTGGGGACACCTTGATCGTGGACGCGACTCGCGGCAGCGTCGTGGTGCGGCCGAACGCGGAAGAACTCGCGAGCGTCCGCGCGAAGCGTCAGCGAGGGCCACGCCGCGGGGGCTCGAGGCCACGCCGCCTCACCCCCGGCGCCAGGCGCAGAAATCAGTATGGTGCACTTCCGCCCCTTCCCGGGCCCCGAGGCCCCCTCACCTCCTGCAGAGCACCAGCCCCCCTCGCGCTGGTCAGATTCCCGTCTGAGACCCCCCTGCACTTCACCCCCCCCCCACCACCGTTGACCCACCCTGACCAAAAAGAAAGACCCCGAGAGGAACACAACACACCCCCCCCCCAGCGCCACCCGCGATCGACGCCCAGCTCCCCGCGGGCTCCAGCGCCAAGTACGTCTCCCAGTGCGGCTTCGCATCCCGCGCGCGCCCCAGCTCCTCGTACGCCATGGCCAAGTTGAAGTGCGCGTCCGCGAACGACGGGTCCGAAGCCAGCGCGCGCTCGAACGACAGCACCGCGTTCGTTGGGTCCCCCGCGTCCAGCGCCAGGAACCCCAGGTTGTAGTGCGCCTCGGGCTGCTCGCCATCGATGCGCAGCGCGTTCGTGTAGTGCCGGCGCGCGTCCTCCACGCGGCCGCGCCGGTAACACAAGTTCCCGAGGTTCGTGTGTGCGTTTCCGAGCGAAGCGTCCAACCGCAGCGCCGCCAAGTAAGCAGCCTCGGCGCGCTCGAAGGTGGCCTCGTCTTCGTCCAGGCGACAGCCTTCCAAGTAGTGCTCGTACGCGCTGCGGCGGGCCTCGGCGGTGGGCCCGGTGCGCAGCACGCGCACCACGTCGTCTCGCACGGCCGAGACGTCGAAGTCGATGACTTGCTGCCCCGTGGTGGGCACGAACGCACCGAGGCGGTCGCGCATGACCACCGAGCCGCCCTCTTCGGTGACGCGCAGCTCGGCCAGCGGGCGGGTGACCTTGGGGAGGGTGCGGCGGATGGCGTCCACCGAGTCCTTCACGCGCTTCTGCGGGACGCCGCGCTCCAGCAGGGCCTTGGCGGCGCGCACGCTGACCAGGTCCTGGAAGGTGTAGAGCTGCTTCTTGCCCACCGTGGCCGAGGGCGTGATGAAGCCCGACTTGGCCCAGCTGCGCAGGCGGCTCTCCCTCAGGTCGAAGAGCTTCGCCACGTCGGCCGTGGAGTACAGGTCGGCCAGCGGATCGTCCGACGGCTTCTGGGGCTTCGGTGCCTCACTCGGGCTGGGGGCCAGCGGGGCGGGCGCAGCGATGCGCGTTCCGACGCCATCTCGGCCGAAAGCGACGTGGATGACGTTGTCGCGCTCTTCGCTCAAGGGATGCTCCGCTCCGACAGTACTTCAATAGGTACTTCGAGATCGATGTCGATGTGTAGCTGGTTCTCGTCCAGGCGCACTCGCGTCTCGATGTGCGCCGTGCCCAAGAGGTGGCTTGGTACACGACGCGCGGCCTCGGCGCGAGCCCAGCGCATCAGCCGCAGGCGCACGCGCATGGAGCCGTCCACGGCCTCACGCAGCTCGGCGAAGGCCTTGGGCGTGCGGGGGGCACACAGCTCACGCGCCACAGCGTCGAGGTCCACGCTGAACATGGACGTGCCGAAGTAGCGCGGGTGCCCGTCGCGGCTGGGCCGCAGCGCCTGGCTGCCCTCGGACAGCAGCTCCCCGAAGCGGAACAGCGCCTCCTCGGCTTCGCGCGTGAGGGTGATGCGCTCCTCGCGGCGCACGAGGCGGCCACGGGTGGCGCGCGCGATGGACGGACGGCTGGGGGGGATGCGGGGGGCCGGGCTCAGCATGAGCGTGAGCGTACATTTGCCTACATCAGACTACCAACAACCTGACAGCCGGCTGCCCGCGCACGGCGTTCGGCTGCTATAGCCAGGCACCATGCCGCCTGCCGCCAAACCGATGGCCTTCCTGTCCGACATCCACGGGGCGCTCGCGCCGCTCGAGGCCGTGCTCGAAGAGCTGGCCCGCCGCGAGGTGAGCGACATCTACGTGGCGGGCGACCTGCTCCTGGGCGGCGACCAGCCCCTCGAGGTCTGGCGCAAGCTGCAGTCGGTGAACGCGCGCTGCACGCGAGGCGCCAGCGACACGGCGCTGTGCATGGTGGACCCGGCCACGCTCAGCCCCACCGATGAGCACCAGCGGCGGCGCATGGAGCGCTTCCTGAACACACGCCGCGACCTGGGCGAGCTGGTGTTGGCGTCCATCCGGCGCCTGCCGGAGCGCCTGCGCATCCCCATGATCGACGGCCGCGAGATCCTGATGACGCACGAGTCGCCCATCGGCACCGGTGCCGAGCTCAGCCACGACCTGGACGACGACGAGCTCATCGACCTCTTGGACAGCGACCCGGCGGACATCTTCGTGGTGGGGTCCACGCACGTGCCCTTCCAGCGCGCGCTCACCGGCGCCCACGTCATCAACGTGGGCTCCGTGGGCCAGGCGCCAGGGGGCGAGGTGGCGCACTTCACGATCTTGAATCCCCGCCTCGACGGCACCGAGATCCTGCAGGACTTCGTCACGTTCTAGGCGTTGGGCGGGACAGGAGGCCGTCGCCCGTGAAGGGCGGCGAGAGGTGGGGGGGTGAATAAGGCGCGGCGGCGGTACCACCTCATTGGGCATGGGTGCGCACGAAGCGCCTGATCAACACCGTGGGCGGTTCACGTGCTGATGCACCTCCGGATCCGCTGCAAGGCGGTGACCCTCTGCGACGTGGACAGCCGCATGCATCTTGATCGGCGGACTCCGGCACATCCTGTTCGTGGCGTCCAAGCTCACGAGCGGCCCGCTCGACGGAGGGCTGCGCTACCTGGTGGAGCGCTTCCCAGGAGTGCCAGCGTGGCAGGTGGCCCTGCGAGGCGACCGCGACGCGAAGACCCAGCCCGAGGGCATTCGGCTTGCACCCGCGCGTGTTTTCTCCCGCGGGCATAAGGACGGAGCGCCGAGTGACGGCGCGCGAGGCCTTGAGGACTCCGTCCGGCGCGGTAGGCCTCCGGCATGAGTTCTCCCGTTCTTCCCTCGACGCGCTCCGCGCTGTTCCTTGCGCTCTCGCTCTTCGTGCTGGCTGTCAGCGGCCACCCCCTCTCGGCGCAGGACATCCCCGTGCCGGCCGGCAACCGCCGCAACCTGACCGAGGCCCCGCCGCGGCCCGGCATGGGCGACGTGGAGGAGCGAGCGCGCGTGTTGCTGGCGGCCATCGTGGCCGACGACCCGGCGCGTGCCATGGACTTCTTCATGCCCCGCGAGATCTTCGCGGCCATCAAGGGCATCTCGGACCCGGACGGCCTGCACGCGCGCATCGTGCGCATGTACGAGAACGACATCCACACCCTGCACGGCACGGTGCCCGCCGACGCGGAGTTCGTGCGCTTCGAGTTCTCGGGGCGCCGCAGCTGGGTGGTGCTGCGCGAGGAGACCAACCGGCTGCCTTACTGGGCGCAGCGCCACAACCACATCGTGTACCGCAGCGGCGGGCAGGAGCACCGCATCTTGGTGCGCACCATGATCGCCTGGGACGAGCGCTGGTACATCACGCACCTGTCGGACTTCACTCGCGTCGGCCCGTGATTGGCTGACGGCTGGCTCACGCCGGCGCCTGCGAGAGGAACCGCGCGAACTCGCGCACGAACTTGCGCGGCTCGTCCAGCAGCGGCGCGTGGCCCGAGCGGTGGAAGCGCACCACCCGGCCGCGCTTGGCCTGCGTGGCCACCAGCTCCTGCCCGGCAGGGGCGTAGAGCGGGGAGTTCATGCCCACCATGAGCGTCACGGGCACGTCTCCGTGAGCGAGCGCGGGCCGGTAGTCGTGGCCGCCGCCCGAGTACGCCGTGAGGTAGGCGCGCATGTCGTCGAGGCGCAGCAGCGGCACGCGGCGCGCGATGGCCGCTGGCAGCCTGGGCAGCGCCCGCCGGATGAAGCGTTCGCGGGCTGGAGCGGCGCCCAGCACCCCAATCAGCGATGACAGCGTGAACGCCAGCGAGACGCGCACGCTTTGCGGCAGCTCGTCGAAGAACTCGGCGTCCGGGTGGTGTGCCAGCACGCGCAGCGCGGCCTGCATGTGGCGGAACAGCTCGTCCTGACGTTCTCCGGCGAGCCCGTGCTGCCAGTCCGGTCCGTTCAGCACGTTGGGCGACTGGTCGATGTGCAGGTAGCCGCGCACGCCCTCGAACCCGGTCTCGCGCCGAACGTGCAGCGCCGTGGTGGCGCCCAGCGAGATGCCTGCCAGCAGGTAGTCGGTGAGCCCGAAGTGGGCCACCACGTCCTTCACGTCCTGCGCGTGGCTCTCGAACACGTCGGGCTGCGTGAGGCGCAGGTGCCGCGAGGGGCCGTGCCCGCGGAAGTCCGGCATGTAGAAGCGGAAGCGGTGCGCGTGGGGCAGCACGAACGGCAGCCAGTGCGCGCTGGCCATCCCGAGGCCGGGGAGCATGAGCACGGGCGGCCCGCTGCCCACCACCCGCACGTGGAGCCGTGAGCCATCTCGCATGGGGACGAAGGGCATGATGCCGGGCAGTCTACACGAGCGCGGCACACCCCGGCGCGGGGTGGTAGGCTCCGCCGCAAAGGAAGCACGAGCATGACTGGCACGACCGAACGCGTATTGGTGGCGACCGACCTGACCGAGGCCAGCCACGAGGCCGTCCACTTCGCGGCGATGCTCGCGAAGACGGTCCCCGCCACCCTCGAGCTGCTGCACGTGGTGGACATGGTCAACGTGGAGGACCTGCCCGAGCACACGGACCCCGCCGTGACCGACTACGTGGACGCCATCCGCACACGGCTCGAGCGGCGTCTCGCGTCGCAGGGCATCAAGCTGGACGTGGAGCGCACCCGCTGCGAGGCCCTCGGCGCGCGCTGCGAGACGGGCATCGCGGACGGCCGCGTGTGGGAGGTGCTGCTGCAGCGCAGCCAGGAGACCAAGGCGAGCTTCATCGTGGTGGGTCCGCACGCCAAGGGCCCCGGCGAGCGCGCGCTGGGCGCCATCGGCGAGTTCCTGTTGGGCTCCACGGCCGACCGCGTGGTGCGTCACTCGCGCGCGCCCGTTTGGGTGGTGCCCAGCCAAGAGACCGCTCCCGCCGAGGCACCGTTTCGGGCGCTGATGGTGGCCGTGGACTTCTCGTCCGTGACCGCGCGGGCCCTCGACATCGCGGCCGACCTCGCGCGCAAGGCGGGCGGCGAGCTGCACCTGGTCCACATCCTGCCCGTGAAGTACCGCGGGGACTCGAACTCCCCGTGCCCCGACAACCTCGAGGGCGCACCCTCCACCGTGGTGTGCAACGACGGCAAGGCCCGGCTCCACCGCTTGGCCAGCGCCATCCAAGGGCTCACGGTGCACGAGCACGTGCGCGTGGCCCAGCACAGCATCCACGAAGAGCTCATCGACGCCGCGCGCGACGCGGGCGCCTCGGGCATGGTCATGGGCTCGCACAACCGCTCCATGCTGGACCACATGGTGCTGGGCAGCACGGCCGAGCGCTGCGCCAAGCGCACCACGTTGCCGTTGCTCATCGTGCGCGGCTGACCGCGAGGTCGGTCGCCACGGAGGGGCCGACTTCGAATACATTCCCGGCATGCCTCCGTCTTCCCCCTTCCGCGCCGACGCGGCGCTCGCCCAGCACTCGGTCGACCTCTGCCAGGCGCTGCTCCGCATCGACACCACCAACCCCCCGGGCAACGAGCGCGAGGCCGCGGACCTGTGTGCCACCGAGCTGCGCGCGGGCGGGCTCGAGCCGGTGATCCTCGAGAGCGCTCCCGGACGGGCCAACGTGGTGGCGCGCTTGAAGGCGACGCACGACGTGGGGAAGCCGCCGCTGCTGCTCACGGCGCACCTCGACGTGGTGGGCGTGGACCCGGAGCACTGGGACCACCCGCCCTTCGCGGGCGTCATCGCGGACGGCTGCCTGTGGGGGCGCGGCGCCATCGACATGAAGAACATGGCTGCCATGTCGGTGGCCGTCATCAAGCGCTTGGCGCAGGAGCGCGTGCCGCTCGACCGCGACCTCATCTTCGCGGGCGTGGCGGACGAAGAAGCCGGCTGCAAGCACGGCTCGTTCTGGCTGGCCGACCACCACCCCGAGCTGGTGCGCGCGGAGTTCGCGCTGGGCGAGGGCGGCGGCTTCAACATGCACCTCGGCAACAAGAACTTCTTCGTGGTGCAGGTGGCCGAGAAGGGCGTTTGCTGGGTGAAGGCGCGCGTGCGTGGTGAGCCCGGGCACGGCTCGCTGCCGAGGCCGGACTCGTCGGTGCACAAGCTGGCGGCGGGCATCGAGCGGCTGCGCAAGAAGGGGCTCTCGCGGCGCGTCACGCCCGTCATGCGCGACTTCGTGCTGGCGCTGGCCGAGGGGCAGCCGGCGGCGTTGAAGGCGCTGCTGCCGCGCTTGCTGGAGCCGGGCATCGCGCCGCACCTGCTGCGCCTCCTGCCGGACCAGAGCGTGGCGCGCGCGCTCGGGGCCATGCTGGGCAACACGGCCTCACCCACCGTGCTGCGCGCGGGCAGCAAGACCAACGTCATCCCGTCGCTGGCCGAGGTGGACATCGACGGGCGCGTGCTGCCGGGCACCACCACCGAGGAGTTCCTGGCCGAGCTGCAGGCGGTGCTGGGTCCCGAGTTCGAGCTCGAGGTCACCAACGCCTGGAACCCCATGGTCACGTCGCCGCGCGAGTCCAGCTTCCTCGACTGCATCCACGCCGTCATGGCGGACCGCGAGCCCGACGCGCCGCTGGTGCCCTACCTGATGCCGGGCTTCACCGACGCCACCGCCTTCACCAGCATCGGCGCGCGGTGGTACGGCTTCGCCCCCGTGAAGCTGCCCAAGGGCATGAAGTTCGCCGACATGTTCCACGGCCACAACGAGCGCATCCCGGTGGACGGCCTGCGCTGGGGCACCGAGACGCTCACCGATTTGCTGGTGCGCTTCGCGGGCGTGTGAGCAGCCCCGCTGTGCCCCAGCGTCAGTACGCGCAGTGGGCCACTTCGAACGTGCCCGTGAAGCTGAACTCGCGGTCCTCGTTGTCGGTGTAGTTGAAGCTCACCTCGCCCACGATGGACTCGTCCGTCACCGAGGAGATGGTGACCGAGCCCGAGTTCTGCCCCGCGCCATCGAACCGGCCCACGTTGTTGTACATCTGCACGAAGACGTTGCCGTAGCTGCCAACGGCCAGCGCGGGGAGGTTGAGTGCCGTGGTGTGTCCCGGGGGCGGGGTGTTGTTGTCTTCGGTCCCACACGCCACGGCCGCATCACTGAGCACGATGATCGCATTGCCTTGGTAGACGGTTGCGAAGCCGTTCACCGGGATGAACTCCTCGCCCGCGTAGGAGCCCACCAGCGTGGTGGCGAGCAGTGGCTCGGGCGTGGTCCCCCCACCGCACGACGCGGCGACGAGGGAGCAGGCCAGCATGACCAGGCGAGTGGTGCGGGTGCGCATGGCGAACAGCCTACCCAACTGGAGCACATCTGCGAAGGGCCGCGCGGTGCCCTAGGCGGTGGCTTCCGACCGACCCGCGCGCGCTTTGCCCGCCGAGCCGACGTCGGGGCGCACGGCGAGAATCTCCACCGGCACCGGGCCCACCGGGGCGATCATGGGGCCCAGCATGCCCTCGCGCAGCACGTAGCCAGCGGGCACGCGGAAGTCCACGCGGCGCACGAACTCGGCCAGCAGGATCTTCATTTCGTAGGTGGCGAAGGCGGCGCCTGCGCAGCGCCGGAAGCCCACGCCGAAGGGCGCGAACTCGTGCGGCTTCACGCGCTTGCCCATGAACTGCTCGGGGTAGAAGTCATCGGGCTGCTCCCACGAGGCCTTGTCGCGCTGGCGCGGGTAGACGTAGCCCGTGACCAGCGTGCCGGCGGGCAGGTCGTAGCCGCCGAAGTTCATGGGGCGCAGCAGCCGGCGTGTGGCGCCGCGGGCCAGGGCGTCCAGGCGCAGGCACTCGTTCACCACGGCGTCCAGGTAGGGCAGGGCCTCGATGCGCGCCGGGTCGATGGGCTGGTCGGGGAACTCGGCGTCCAGCTCGCCGCGCATGACCTCCACCACGCGCGGCGCCGTGGACAGGCGGTAGAGCGCGCGCGACAGCGTGATGGCCGTGGTGTCGTGCCCCGCCAGCAGCAGCGTCAGGCTCTCGTCGAACGCAGCGGCGTCGTCGTAGGCGTGTCCTTCGTCGCGCGCGGTGCGCAGGATGTGCGAGAGGCCGTCGTCACTGGCGCGGTCGAGCGTGCGGCGGCGCTCCTGCACCAACTGCAGCAGCAGCTCCGTGAGCACGCGGCCGGAGCGGATGGCGGACGTCTTGCCCAGCGCGCGCCCCAGCGGGGACATGGGACGCTTGGCCATGGTCGCCGGGTCGCGGTCGCCCAGGATAAGCCCGCGCATGGTGGACGCCGGCAGCCAGTAGGACAGCAGGCTGGCCACGGGGCTGTGGCCCCCTTCCATGAAACCCCGGATGGCGGCGTCCAGCTGGTCGTATTCGGGCCCCGGCTCCATGCCGAACAGCGCGATCAGGATGATCTCGAGCGCCATGGTGGTGCCCGCGTCCATGGCCGAGATGGTCTGGTTGGGGCCGAGGCCGTCAATGTAGCGGTCTGCCGCGCGCTTCATGACCTCGCCGTAGCGCTTCATGCGGTCGCCCGCGAAGGCGGAGAGCGTGCGCCGCCGTGCGTGCTTGTGTGCGTC
Source organism: Sandaracinaceae bacterium (assembly GCA_016706685.1). NCBI lineage: Bacteria > Pseudomonadati > Myxococcota > Polyangiales > Sandaracinaceae > Sandaracinaceae bacterium. Next base: position 132,569 of record JADJJE010000019.1, read on the forward strand.
GCCGTCCAGCAAGAAGATGGAGCTCTGACCCACGAAGAACGCCACGATGTCGTTGGCGTGGGTGAACTCCTCGGGGCGCGCGGCCGTGATGCGCTTCACGGACTCTTCGTCCGAGAACACCACCAGCGGGCCGTAGCCGATGATGTCGAGGCTGAAGGCGTCGCCCATGTCCCGCACGCCTTCGTCGAAGAAGGCGCCGAGATCCGTGACGAAGCGCTGGGTCTGCCGCACGCGGGACATGCGGAGGGTGGGCGGGAGGTGAGGGTGGCGGTCGTGGAAGGAGAACATGGGGGGACGCCGAGAATATCAGCAGCGCGCGAGGTGTGCCCGCGAAGCCTGGGCGCGCCGGCTGTGCCACGCTTCCCCGGTGCGCCGCCGTGCTGCCTCCCTCTTCGTCGCCGTGTGCGGGCTCACCCTCGCGCTGGGTGGCCCCGTCCATGCCCAGCAGGCCCCGCGCGAGGTCCAGCTTTCCATGCCGCACTTCGCCTACGACCTCGGCTACGTGGCGACCGGAGGGGTGCTCTACCTCACCTCCCACTTTGCCGTGACCCCGCGCGACCGCGACACCGCACCGCTGGGCCGTGGCGGCGAGCATGCTCATCAAGACGGCGCGGACCTCGCGTCGGACATCACGGTGGGGCTGGTGCTCTCGCTCGGCCCCATCGTCGGGTTCGTGCTCGATGGGAGCCGCGAGGGCGAGTACGCGCGGGCGCTGCGTGTGCCCATCGTGCTCTTCGAGTCGTTCGTCATGACCTCGGGCATCACGGGCACGCTCAAGAACCTGGGCGTCTGCCGCCCCTACGCGTGGCAAGGCAGCGAGGGGGTGTGTGACGCGGAGGCCGGCATCCCCAGCGATGAGCGCGACCACCGCCGGTCGTTCCCCTCCGGGCACGCTGCCAGCTCGGCCTCCATCGCCGGTGGGCTCTTGGGCATGTGGCTGCTCCCCACGGGGCGTGACGACCGGCTAGCGCCGCTCGCGCTCGGCGTGACGTTGCTGTCGGTCACCACGGCGGCGCTGCGTGTCCGAGCGGGCGCCCACTCGCTGGTGGACGTGGGCGTGGGTTTCGGCATCGGCCTCGGCGTGGGGCTCGGCACGGCGGCGCTCCACGTGCGGTCCAACGAAGCGCGGCGCGTCTCCGTGTCGCCCATGGGGCGCGGGCTCATGTTGCACGGCTCATTCTGAGCGCCGGGCCCCCTGACGCGCGCCGCCCGGCCTGGCTCAGCGTGGGGTGAGGCCCACCGCCGCGAAGCACCCGTCGAGGGCCTGCATGGCTTCCTCCACGTCGAAGCTGGCGCGCTCCGCGAGCCACACCAACGCACGCCGCCGGTCGGCGATGGCGAACGCGTCCGAGTCGGAGCGCGTCACCCACGAGTACGCCGTGAGGGCCCCGCGCATCAGCCCCGAGTCCGTGAGGAGCGCGGTCCGCGCGAGCGCGGGGAGCCCGTGCTGCTCCATCTCTTCGAAGATGATCTTGCGCTGCGCAGCGTTGGGCACCTGATGGGCAAAGCAGGACAGCGACACGCGCGCGAAGTCGCCGCGCGCGGCCCGGATGGTGGACTGCATGTACTCGCGCACCTCCTTGTCCGTGAGGGTCCTCGAGTTGTTGACGTTCAGGGACAGGGGCCCCACGCGAGCGTGGGCGTCGTTGTTCACCCGGATGGCGACTCGCAACATACGGGGCTGAGCGTACCCGAACTCGGCACTCTTCGGCACCAAGGCTGGAAAATGACGCCTTGGGTGCCTCGTGGGCGTCAGCTCTCGCCGTCCAAGAGGCCCAGCGCCATGCGCTCCACCACGCGTGCTCCGCGCCCTCGCGGCATGGCGCTCGGGGCGGCGGCGGCGAGCTGATAGGCGCCTTCGATGGCGGCCATGATCCCGGCCGCCGCTTCCTTGGCCCCGCGCGCGTGGCCAGCTCGTGCACGCAGCACGTCCGAGGCCAGCCCCTCGAGCGTGGTGAGGCGAGCCGCCACCACCTGCCGGTACACCTCACCCACGGCCGGCTGCCGGAGCGCTTCCGCGCCCACCACCACCCAGGCTGCCACGGCGCGCGGCTCAGCGTCGTCGCCCAGCGCCAGGTGCGCGTCGATGAACGCACGCAGGCGGGCCACGGGGTCATCTCCGGCGGGAGCCAGGCGCCGCTGATAGCGTGCCTCGATGAGTTCGCCGATGCGCTCGATGAGCGCCAGCAGGATCGCTTGCTTGGAGCTGAAGTGATAGTGGACCAGGCCGCTGCCGAGGCCCGCCGCCTTGGCAATGGACGCGATGGTGGCGCCCTCGTACCCGTCTGCGGCGATGACATCGAGCAGGCCCTCGATGATCTGGGCGCGGCGCTCCGTGGTGTTGCTGGGACGAGGCATCTTGCGCGGCACGCTAGCACGGTGCTATTGTTTGGTCATGCAACCAAATAACGAGGTCGTGCTGATCGAGGATGCGCTCACCCCGGACGAGCTCGCGAGCCTCCTGGCGGAGCTTTCGTTGCGGGGCTTTCGTGCCACTGGCGGGCGCTATCCCGCAGGCTATCGCGACAACGACCGCTTGGTGTTCGACGACCCCGCGCTGGCCGAGCGGCTGTTGGCCATGCTCGCGCCGCACCTCCCGCGCGAGGTGACCACCGCCGATGCCGGGCGCGCGCAGCTGGTGGGGCTGAACCCTCGCTTCCGAGCGTGCCGGTACCGGGACGGCCAGTCGTTCCAGCGCCACCGCGACGGGGCTTTCTCCCCCTCGGAGGAGGTCCGCAGCGAGCGCACGCTCATGCTGTACCTGACCGACGGCGCGGCGCACCACGGAGGGCGCACGCGCTTCTACGAGAGCGCGGACCCGAGCGCGCTACCCACGCTCAGCATCACGCCGCGGGCGGGCCTGGCCACGGTCTTCCCGCATGACGCCTGGCACGACGGGGAAGCGGTCACCGGAGGCACCAAGGTGGTGCTGCGCAGCGACCTGCTGTACCGCCGCGTGGCGCCCGAGTTGCCGCGTCCCAGCGGGCATCGGGGCTATGTGTGGGACGTGGTGTCCGCTGGACCCGGGAGCTTCCGGAGCGTGGGCCGCGACGGAACGCTGCGAGCGTGGCGTGGCGGTGCGCGCGGCCTGCTCGAGACGTCGGTGCACACGCTGCGGCTCGGGTCGCCCATCGCGCTCGCTCGTGGCTCGAGCGGCGGCATGCTGGTGGGCAGCCGTCACGGCGCCGTGGCGAGCGTGCGCGTGGACGCGAGCGGTGTGCACACCGAGGGGCCGGAGCAGCGTGTCCATCGCGGTGCGGTGCTGCACCTGATGGGCCGTGGGGACGGATTCGTGAGCGCCGGGGCCGATGGCGTGGTGCAGGCGCTCGACGCCGATGGCGCTCCGCTCGCGCGACACGCGCTGCGTGGGGGCGGGTTCCTGTGGGGGCTGGCGGCGCTCCCGCCACACTCGGCAGCTGCCGAACCACGCCTGGGAATGTCCCAGCCGGACGCGCACGAGTGGCTGGTGGGCGGGGAGGGCGGTCGCGTCCATCGCCTGGTGTTCGATGGCGAGCGCTTCCACGAGCTGGGGCGCGTGCCCGCTGGCGCCGGCGTGCGCAGCTTGGCCGCCCACCCGACGGACGGCGCGTGGGTGGGTCGGAGCGATGGGCGTGTGGTGGCGCTCGCAGGCGGCCTCGCGATGCAGGCGCACGCGGGCCCGGTCACCGCGCTGGCGTTGCTCGGAGACGGCCGCCTGGCCAGCGGCGGGGAGGACGGCCGCGTGCTGCTCTGGGACCTGGCGGAGCTGCGACCCGGCAGCTCCGCACCGCCAAGGGTGCTCGCGCACCGCCACGACTTCATCACGCGGCTCTTGCCCACGCTCGGCGGCCATGTGCTGGCGGCCGGCTACGACGGCCAGGTCGTGCTCTTGCCCACCGCTTCGCCCGTCAGCCGTTCGCGGCGTACTTCACCCACACCAAGTCGGTGTTCAGCCCATACACCTGGCTGAGGTGGTAGGGGATCACCACGTCCCCGTCTTCGCGCACCAGCGCGGTCTTGGACCAGCGCGTCACCATGGCGAGGCCACTCGTCCCGAACGCCGAGGCGTAGCTGATGCCCCTCTCGAGCCCCGGCCGCGCCAGCACCTCGCCAGACAGCCCGATGATGGCGAGCCCCGTGTCGTCCTCCACTACGGCGCGCTCCCGCCCGAAGGGGAAGGCAAGCCCGTACCTCGGCTCGATCACCCACTCGCCCTGCATGTCCACGTAGCCCCAGGGCCCTCCGGCCTCGGGCCGCACCGCGATGCGGCCGCCACCTTGCTCACCGTTCTCGGCCACCCGCAGGTTCCCGAGGCGTGCTCCGTCGCGCGTGTAGAGCTCCCGCGTTCCGTCCGCGTGCATGGCCTCGAACAGCGGCCCACGCGCCTCCATGCGCCGGAACGAGGGCGCGATGATGGTGTCGCCAGTGGGCGCGAAGACGCCCCAGCCCTCGGCGGTGCGCGTGACCACGCGGCCGTCCTGCACGAACGGCGCGTCCACGTAGCGGGGCGTGACCACCACGCGGCCGGTCGGGTCGATGGACCCCCACAGCTTCGTCTCGTCTTGGAAGGGAGCGAGTCCGCCCATGAACGCGCCGGCGCTCACGAGCGTGGGCTCGATCACGAACGCGCCGCTCGGGTCGATGAAGCCCCACCGCCCGCCCGCGTAGCGGTCGCCCACGCACACCAGCGCCAGCCCCTCGGAGAACGAGGTGCCGAAGTCGTGGGTGGCAGGGATGACGAGCGCGCCGCTGCGGTCCAGGTAGCCGTACTTGCCGTCGAGCGTGACCATCGCGCGGTCGCCCGCGAAGTCCTCCACGGCGTCGTGCACGGGCGGGATCACGAAGGTGCCGCTTGGGTCGATGAAGCCGTGCTTCCACGTCATGCGCGCGGAGGTCTCGCTGAGCACCACCCGCTCGGTCTCGAAGCGCACGCGCGCGAGGCCCCCGCGGAAGTCGTGCGCTTGGAAGAACTTCGCCGGGATGGCGACGGCGCCCTGTTCGTCGAGGTAGCCCCATTGGAGAGAACGGTCCCGGAACCACGCGCGGCCTTCGGTGAGGGTGCCTAGCGCGCCGTAGCGTGGCTCCACGAGGAACGTGCCATCCGGCCGCATGAACCCCGCGTTCCCAGCGCGCTCCATGAGCAGCTTCTTCTCCACGTGCGTGTCTAGCCAGGCGTTGTGCGCGGCGCGGATGGCAGGGGGATCCACCGCGTGGTCCTCTAGCAGCGCTGTGTAGAGGGCCTCGGTGAGGTTCTGCGGCTCGTCGAAGCGTGTGCCCGCTAGGTTGCCCTTCACGCCGCGGATGCCGCGGTACACGGCGTACTCCAGCATGCCCGTGTCACCCACGAACCCGAGCGTGGCCGCAGCCCCCACGGAGGTCGCGGTGGCGAGGGCCAACGAGAACGCCTCCTCGGCGTTGGCATACGCGTCGAAGCCGTCGAAGTAGGCACGGACCGCCACGCGCTTGGCGCCGTCCTCGACGCCGTAGAACGTGTCGCCCGCCTTGGCGTGCTTCTTCAGCCACGCGAGCCACGCCTTCGCGTCGGTCTTCTCCGAGAATTCGCCCTTGGTCTTGATGGCGATCGCGGGCGCGCCCGCGTCCTCCACCTTGGCCCACGTGGCCACATCGCGCTTCTCCACCTCGAGACCCATGCCAGCGAGCGTCGCCAGCGCGTCCTTCAGCGACTTCGCCTTCACGGTGTATTCGTTGCCGAACAGCTCCGAGTCTTCGACGTCGATGCCCGCACCCGCGAGCGCAGCGCGCCCCTGCTCGAGCGGCAACGCCAGCCACTCCTTCTTCTGCGCGGCGGACTCGAAGGCTACCGTCAGGGACCCAAACACTCCGTCGTGCACGTGCAGCTCCTCGCCAGTGGAACTGCGGAGGCTACCCCCCGAGGAGACGTCGCGACAAGACGGCCTGCATGTCCCGCCGACCATCGGCCACCACGTAGATGATGACCTGCTTGCCCAACACCCGATAGATCACGCGGTACGGCGCAACCGTCACCTGGCGGTACTCCTTGATGCCCAGCGCCACCAGCTCTCTTGGGTAGCTCCCGCGCTCGGGGAACCGCGCGAGGTTCGCGACGACGTCCGTGAGCTGGTCCAGGAGGTGGTCGGCGTTGGCCCGGCAGTCGTGTTCGGCGATGTAGTCGTGGAGGGACTCGAGGTCTTGCTCCGCTCCCACCGTGAGCAGAACGTCGAACTTCACGCGCGCGCCCGCCATCACGCACCGGAGCGCTTGGCGCGGAGTCGGGCGATGACCTCTGCGGCCGGCTCGAGCTTGCCCTCGGCCACCTGCTGATTGCCGAGCGCCAACACCTTGAGCAAGGCCAGGGTGGCCTCATTCTCCTCGAACGAAGCCACGTCTTGGAGCACCGCCTTCGCTTCACCGTTCTGGGTGATGATCATGGGCTCGCGCCGCTCCGCGAGCGTAGCCAAGACTTCGGCGGCATTCGCCTTGAGGTAGCTGATGGGTTTCACTTGGGACGAGTAGCGCATGCACACCTCCAGAGACTCGAAGTCGGACTTAATTTAGTCCTTATGAAGTCCTGCGGCAAGCCACGCTTCAGTACCACCCCAGCGTGAAGGTCACGCCGATGTCCAGCACGGCTCCACCGTAGCGGTAGGCCTGCCAGTACTCGATGCCGTCGGCCACGTCCTCGGGGCTGCGCGTCACGCGACGGTCCTTCATCATGTTGGCCCGGAAGAACACGTCCACCGAAGCATTCGCCCCCACCGACCGGTGCGGGTCGTACGTGCGCTCGTTCTCGGCATCGAGCGCCACGCGCCCACCCGGATCGGCCGGCAGCCCATCCCCAGGCCGAGCCACCGCCCCGCCCGCTGCTGTCGGAGTGGGGCTCGGTGCCGCCGCTGGAACTCCCGGCGTCGCCGCACCCCGCTGGCCCGCAGGAGCCCCCCGCGACCCCGCCGTCGCCCAAGCAGGCTGCCCGCCGGCCCGCGACCCGGCCACGGCCTCGGCCTCGGACTCGGACTCGGCCTCGGACTCGGACTCGGACTCGGACTCGGACTCGGACTCGGACTCGGACTCGGACTCGGACTCGGACTCGGACTCGGACTCGGACTCCGCCTCCCCGTCCGCCAACGGGTTCCGCATGTGGTCCGGCGGGTCCCCGAACCGGTATCCCATGCCCAACGCGATGCTGTGCGTGTCCGCGTCCAGCACGTTCGCCCGACACGGGTCGTTCATCGCGGTTCGCTGCGCGCACCCCGCAGTCGCGCCAGGGCGCCCCACCGAAGCCGGCCGGAACCCGTATCCCGCGCGGAACGCGAGCGCCTGGTCCAGCACGCGCACCTCGGCGCCCAGCCGCGTGACCACCACGTTGCGCTGGCCGTGGTCTTCACGGACGGGGAAGCCCACCGCGGCCGCCGTGAGCGCGTTGTCCGGCGTGGCCACCAAGAACGGCCCCGGGTGCGCTGCGTAGTTGTACCAGGTGAGGTCCATGGCCACCGTCAGCATGTCCAGCGGCTCGGCGCTCACGCCGATGCCCACCTGGCGCGGTGTGTACCAAGCGGCCGACTCCACGAACAGCTGGATGGGGATGGACAGACCCAGCGCGCCCGCGTCGATGTTCACCGGCGTGCGCAGGTCGTGGTAGAGCGCGCCGCGGTACGCGATGCCCAGGTGCAGCCAGCTCGTGGGGTTGGCGTTGACCCCCACGTAGATGGCCGCGGTGGGCTGCAGGTTCCACTGGAAGATGACCTCGGACGGGTCGTCGGAGAGCACCTCGATCTCGGTGTTGATGCTCAGCGTGGAGTGAATGAGGATGCTGGCCCCGAAGCCGAAGCTGAGCTCCGGGATGGGGCTGTAGGCGATGCCCAGCGCGATGCTCAGCGCCTCCAGCTGCTCGCCATAGAGCAGCCAGTGGGGCTGCTGGTTGAGCGTGCTCTGGTCCAGCGTCATGGGGTTCTGCAGGCCGATGCCGAACACCATGCCGAACGACAGGTTGAAGGGCAGGTGGTTGCAGAAGCCCATGGTCACGCGCGTCTGGTCGCGCAGCGGCTTGGGCTCGGGGTAGTCGTCGTCGGTGGTGGGGTCCGCGTCCGGGTCGCCGGCCAGGGCAGGGCTCGCGTCCTCCGCCTCCAGGTTGTAGAGCGTGTGGCGGATGTCCACGCCCAGCTGGCTGTTCTCGCAGCGCGAGAGGTTGGCCGGGTTGTAGTAGGTGGCCGAGAAGTCCACCGCCGACGCCGTGCCCGCGCCGCCCATGGCGTTGGTGCGCGCGCCCACGCCCTGCACGTCTTCCGGGGCGTTGGCCCGCGCGGCAGGGCTCCCCGCCAGCAGCACGAACAACAGCGCATACGCGGCGCCCAGCGCGGTGCAGGCCCCGCGCATCTCGAGGTTTCGCATGGTCAATCTACCCAGCTCAGTTCTGTACGGACGAGAGCTCACCCACCAGGCGGTATACCGCGCCCAGGCCGCCCGTGTCGTCGTTCATGAAGCCCACCACGCCGTCGAGCACGCCCTCCACGTCGGTGGCCGTGAACTCCACTTCGTCGCTGGCCATGCACATGGGCTCGTCGGTCACGGTGGCCACGTCGGTGAACACGTCGCCGAAGGTGCACACGGGCAGCTCGCGGCTGGGCAGCGGGCCCTCGGAGATGGCGTCACGCACGATGCGCAGGATGACCCCCGTGCTGTCGCCGGCCAGCAGCTCGTCCAGCGTCTCCACGAAGCCACGGCCGCTGGTGCGCAGCTGCCCACTGACGGCGCCCAGGTAGCGGAAGAGCGCGCTCATGTCGCTGTCGGGCAGCTCGCTGGTCAGCAGCGCCGCCAAGATCTGCATCAGCGGCCCGTAGGTCTCCGTGTCCGGAGACGACAAGCTGGGCGTCAGCAGCCCGGTCACCCACGTCTCGAGGCGCGGGCCCTCGTCCGTGGTCTCGAGCGAGTTGGCCAGCCGCACCACCGTGGCGAAGTCGCGGTCCAACAGGAAGTCCACTGCCCCGTCCTGCGCCTCGTTCACGTAGCAGAGGTACTGCGCCTGCGGCAGGTCGGCCGCGTCGCGCACCACCTCGAGGCCCACCTGCATGAGCGGCAGCAGGTTGGGGTTGTTGAGCCGCCGCCGGCCACCCTCGCTGCGCGTCACCGTGATGCCGCTCATCGCATAGTCCAGCATGTGGTCCAGCTCGGGCTTCGCGCCGCGCTGGTTGATGCGGTTCACCATCACGCGCAGCGGCAGGAGCGTCTCGCGCAGCATGGAGGTGTTGGGGCGCTGGCCGGTGCGGGTCGTGACGGTGCGCGTCTCGGTCACGCGCTCGAGCGAGTCCACCACCACGTCGGCCATCGTCTGGCTCGCGTTGTCGCTGGCCGGCACGGTGACCATCAGCTCGAGGGTGTCCAGCAGCTTGTCGGCGCCGCCGCTGTGGATGAACTCGCTGATGACGGGCAGCAGCTCGCGGATGACGCTCTGCGTGTTGGGGTTGCCGTCCTCGTCGAGCAGGGCCTCCTCGTGCAGGAACTTCAGCAGGTTCACCAGCAGCCGCAGCTGCCCGCGGTCGTTGAACAGCTTCGCGAGCGGCAGCAGCGCGTCCAGGGAGCCGCTCTCGGCGAGGCCCTGCAGCGACTCCAGCTCGTTGAGCACCGCCTGTCCGTTGTTGCAGCCAATCGCGCTGAGCGCGCCGTTGGCCACCGCGTTGGCCACGCACTGGATCCACGACACGGGGTTCCACCACTGGAACTCGCACGAGTTGGCGAACACGTCGTCCACCACCCCCAGCACGTTGATGACCTGGCAGACGGTGCCGGGCTCGAGGTCCACCAGCAGGTCCAGGATCTGGTAGGCCACGGTGCCGCCGAAGAGGTTGCCGCAGTCCGCCGTGTACAGCAGCTCCACCACCTGCTCGAGCACGCTGCGGTTGTCGGTGCCCGTGTTCACCGGGCCAATCCAGCGCGGCTGGTCGTAGTTCACCCGCGTGCTGGCGGCCAGGTTGGGGTCGCTCGCGCTGCACGTGTTGGCCTTGTTCAGGTCCACGTAGTCGATCATCCACGCCAGCCGCTCGAGGAAGTCGGGCTGCTCCTGGCGCACCTCCACCAGCACGTCCAGCAGCACGCGCGCCGTGCTCTGCCCGCTGGTGTTGCTCGAGTCCAGCACGTCCTCGATGAGCGGCACCAGCTCGATGCCCAGATCGATCAGGTTCGGGTCCGTGATGCTGATGTCGGTCTGCGTGTCCGTCAGGCGAATCAGGTCGCCCACCGAGACGAGCAGGTCCTCGGCCAGCACAGGGTTGTCCGTGACCAGCACGGCCAGCGTGTCCAAGAACGCCTTCGGGCGGTCCACCTGCGCGATGTCCGTGACCATGAAGGCGATGTCCGCCAGCGGGTTGTCTGCCGAGGGGTACGCGCGGCACGTCTCGGTGCCGTCGTCGCAGGGCACCTGCCCACCCAGCACGGCCGCCGCCACGCCGTTCAGGTCGTGGTGCAGGTCGGCCTCCAGCAGCCCGCGGACAATCTGAACCGCCGCCGCCAGGCCCGTGCGTTTCGCGTCGTAGTACTCGTAGATGAGCTCGCCGTCGGCGTCGGTGGCCCGGCCGTAGGCGTCCCGCCCGGCAGCGTCGGCGGTGCCCAGGGCCGGCAGGTCGATCTCGGCGCCGCCCGCGTCCACCGGCACCCCGTCGGCGTTCACGTCGGCGGCGCCGTCGTTGTCGGTGTCCACGAAGGGCCCCAGCAGCGCGCCGCCCAGCTCGCGCACGCGCGGGTTGCCATGCACGTCCACGCGCGGCACCCAGGCCGCCTCGCCCGTGCCGGGGCCGAACACGAAGCCGCTCTGCGTGAGCAGCGTCTCCTCGAGGCTGCCGATGGTCAGACCGCTGCACATGCTCTCTTCGTCGCTTGCGTCGCCCAGGTTGCGCTCGGCCATGTAGAGCAGCGAGTCCAGCGTGTAGTCGATGCCGTCGTCGTGCGCCGCGAACAGCGCCAGGTCGTGCACGCGGTCGGTGAGCTGCGGGTCCGACAGCAGCCGGCTCACTAGCGTGATAGCCATGGACCCCTCGAGCACGGTGCGCGTGTCCTGCAGCGCCATGACCGACTGGATGGTCAGCCGCTCCGGGTCGAACTCGTCGCTGATCAGGAGCGCCAGCGCGCGGGCCACCGCCTCGGTCAGGCGCGGCAGGTCGCCATTGTCGATGACCGGCGCCAGCACCTCGCCCAGGATGGCGGGGATTTCCTCACGGACCTCGCCGTCCACCAAGTAGTCGAAGGTGGTGACGAAGCTCTCGTGGTGCTGCGTCAGCTGGGCGACGTACGTGTCGGGGCACGTCTCCGACTCGCGCAGGTTGGACAGCAGGATCTGATAGACCAGCTCACCCAGGCTCTTGGGCGTGGACGTCCGCGGATCCCGGAAGTCCGGAGAGGCGGGCGAGCAGCTTGGCAAGAGCGCGACGAGCAGCGCAGCGACGACGAACGAGCGAATCCGCAGCATGAGTACCCAAGGGGATCAAAGATGACCCGCAGGGTAACGAATCCCTGCGGGTGCGACCACCCGGTCAGCGTTCAAGAGCGGATTTTTTCGGGCTCAACAGCCGTCGGCGAGGATGACCTCGATGTCGTCCACCATGTGGAAGATGGGAGTCACCCCGGTGCGGGAGAAAGTGAGGCGGATGGGGATGACCTGCCCGCCCACGTTACGATTCAGACAGGACTGCACCGTGGTGGGGGTCAGGGTTCCCGCATGCCCGGCGTCGTCCGGGGACGGATTGAACGTGACGCGTCCGCCCTGCGTGGCGTTGTTGACCAGGTAGCGCATGCGGATGGCGGGACCCTGCACACCGGTCTCGTCCACGGGAATCTGCGCCACCACCGTGGCTGAGATGGACGAGTTCCCGTTGTCGTTGAGCCCCCACGCGAGCGAGTCGAAGAACATGCCCACCGACGCCGTGTAGCGCGTTACACCCGGGGTGAGCCCCTGAGGCGTGAGGATGAGGCGGCTGTTGGCGTTCCCATCTTCGAAGTCCGCTACGAGGCTCCCGACGCGGTTCGCGCAGTCGGGCTCCGACACGAACATCATGTTGTCCACCCCGTGGGCTTGGACGTGGTCGACGGCGCATGTGCCCGACGCATTGTCTACGTGCAGACGCAGGATGGAGGTGGTCCCTTGGAGCCACGGCGGGATGCAGATCGTCGCCGTCTCGAGCCCGCCCGTGCCGATGGCCTGTGCCAACGTCAGCGGGCGGAAGGCCTCCCCGAACTGCACCTGGAGTGTCTCGTTGAGGGTGCCTGTCACCGAGAAGCGCAGCGCGGGGTTGGGCAGATCCACGCCTGCCGGGAAGGTCACGGTCTGGGTAGCGTGCGCCTCCTGGCACACCTTCGTGAGGCTGGCCAAATACGCCCCTCCGACGATGCCCCCCGTGCCCGTCTGACCGTTGGCGTCCAGAAAGAACGTCCAGTCGGTGTTCGCCGCGAAGGTGCCGTTCGGCAGGGCGCCCGGTGTCGGGCACTCGTTCGGCAGCGCGGTCCGGATGCGAATCGAGTCGATGGCAAAGGGCTCGCAGTTCGGCGTGTCGCCGAGGGAACACGAGCCGCCTTGGTCCTGGGGGTCTTGCACCAAGACCACCGGCACGTTCGGGCCGTAGCCCGTCACGGGCAGGCACGCGGTCCCGATCTGGTCGGGCGGCTGAGCTCCGGACGCCACGAAGCTGAGGCGCTGGTAGGTCTCGCCCACGATCAGCATCGGGCGGGACTTGCACTCGAACTCAGGGCCGCGTTCGTCGATGCCGACTTCCACCACGAACGGCTCGGCGCTGGAGTAGGGCGGCATCTGGATGACCTGGGCGATCCCGGAGGTGCCGCACGCGCCCGCGAGCTCGGGCTCGGCCACGCCGTTGCCTGCCCCGTGCTCATTCTCATCGATGGTGACCTGGTTGGTGAACCAGGCCGTTGGATCGGCGATTTCGCCATCCAGGAAGCCACCGCCGTTGAAGCCGCCTCCCACCCACGCGCAGTCGCTGCCGAGCAGGTCGTAGCCCACCTCGCAGTCACACACTGGGATGGTCAGCTCTTCGTTGCAGCGCTCGTGGAGACCGCACGTCCCCGTGCATACGCCCTCGCACACACTCTCGCCGTTGAGCTGCCAGCCCTCGGCGCAGCCGTCGCAGGCAGCCCCCTCGTACGGGAAGACGCAGTCGCAGAACGCAGCGCCACCGTCGTCCACGGCGCATGCCCCGTTGGCTCCGCACTCGGGTGCTCCCACCTGTCCGCAGACATCGATGCACTCGACCAAGGGGTCGCCGCCGAAACCGTCGGGGCAGGCACAGGTGCCCACGCCGAAGAACGGCACGCAGACAGCGGCCGTGCCGCAAGTGACGCCCTCACAGGGGTTCGGGGACTCGCCGTCACCGGGGGTGGTCGGGAGGTCCGAGCCCTCGGTGAACACGGCCGTGATGCACGCTCCGCCATCGACACAGAACTGATCGGGCGCGCACGCCTCGATCATGGCGCCGCTGCACGGCGTGACGTCCAGGTACATGTAGTAGAAGCGGGTGCTGCCGCCGACGAAGCTCGTCCACGCGACCCCCTCGGCCACGATGCCGTTGCCGGCATCAAGCGCGTACACATGAGCCACGAACTCGTCGGCCACGTCGCGGCACCAGCGCGAACGTGAACGGCCACTCGGTCATGGACACGAGGGTGGTCTCGATGGGCTCCGTGCCGCCTGGCTCGAAGAACTCCACGCGCATGGTGGCTGTGGCGGCTTGCACGGCGTCACTGCCGTCCACGTAGAGCGTGACCTGCGTGCGCGCATCGCTGCAGCCGGTCCCGAAGAGAGCGAGCGCCAGCGAGAGCGTGGCGCCACGGAGAAGAGAAGTAGAGAAGCGGGTCATCATCAGAGCTCCACCGTCACGGTGTTGGCGTCGAAGGCGAGGGGGCCCTGGGTGCCACCCGAGGCGCCCACGCCGATGCCCACGGCCGCGCCGACCACGACCACGCCGATGATGGTCCAGAACCACCACTTGCGGGTCACGGGCTGACGCTCGGAAGGCGTGGGAGGAGGCGCGTCACCCTCGCCCGAAGCGGCGGCCACGGCTTCGGGCGTCAGGTCCGGCCGCGCGTTCTCGCGCAGGATGCGCACGCGCTCTTGCACCTCGGGGGCAAGGTCACTCTCGGGATCGAGCTCGAGGAACCGCTCGAAGGCCTCGATGGCCTCTTGGTCACGGCGCAGGCGGTCGAACGTGGTGCCGATGTTGTACAGCAGCGCGGGGCGCTGGCTGAGCTCGTAGGCCTCCTGGAACGACGCCAACGCCGACTCGTAGCGCCCGCGCGAGAAGGCGACACGGCCCGCCTCGAAGTGCACGCGGGCCTCTTCGTCAGCGCTCGACTGTGCGGCGGCAGGGGTGGCGTCGAGCGACACTCCGGCAAGGACGGTGGCCGCCAGCAACACGCCGCGCAGCATCCAACGATTGGCACCCATGATCATGCGACCATCCCTTTGGCTAAGTACAACGCCGAACGTAACAGCTAGAGCTGCGGCGTGCACCCGGAGCGGCCATATCGGCCACCTTCAGCCGCGCTCGCCCATGCGGATGCGCGGGTCGAGGGTGGCCACGGCCACGTCGGCCAGCAAGTTTCCCAGCTGCACCAGCACGCCGAACATCAGCACGGTGGCCATGATGATGGGCACATCCAGCTTGTTGATGGCCTCGATCGTCAGCATGCCCAGTCCAGGCCAGTTGAAAATTTTCTCGGTGATGATGGCGCCGCTCACGAGCCCCGGCAGGCTCAGTCCCAAGAGCGTGACGATCGGGATCAACGCGTTGCGCAGCGCGTGGCGCACCACCACCGGGAACGGGCCGAGGCCCTTGGCCTTGGCAGTGCGCACGTAGTCCATGCGCAGCGTCTCCACCAGCTCGCCGCGCAGGATGCGCGCGTAGGTGGCCGCGCCGCCAACCGCCAGGATCATGGAGGGGAGCAGGCCGTGGTACACGTGGTCCCAGAAGCCCACGCCGTAGCCCCCCATCGGAAACCAGCCCAGCAGGAACGCCACCACGAAGAGCGCGATGGGCCCCGTCACGAACGTGGGCACGCTGATGCCGGCGAACGTGATCACCATGATGCCCGTGTCGGTCCACGTGTTGCGCCGCAGCGCCGCGAGGATGCCCGCGCCGATGCCGAAGATGAGCTCGAAGACCATGGCCATGACGCCCAGCAGCAGCGTGCGCGGCATGCGATGGCCAATGACGGCCGCCACGTCCTCGCGGTGCGTGTAGCTGGTTCCCAGCGAGCCCTGCAGCAGCCCGCAGTAGCCCTCTCCGTCATGGTAGTCCGGCGAGTCGAGGCGCACGCACGGCGACACCCCCAGGTAGCTGCCGAACTGGGCGCCCGTGGGCTGGTCGAGGCCCTTCTGACGCTTGAAGTCGGCGATGGCGTCTGCCGTGGCGCGGGGCCCGAGCGCCACCGTGGCCGGGTCGCCCGCCACGTGCACCAGGAAGAACACCGCGGTGACCACGGTGGCCAGCACGAATAGCGCCCATAGCGTCCGCTTCACCAAGTAGCGCGTCATCGTGCACCTCCCGTGACGTAGGTGCTGTCGGCCACGCGCCGCCGCGGCAGGTCTAGCCACACGTCGCGGTAGTTCTGCGACCACACCGGGTGCGGGTGATAGTTCATGACGTACGGCTGCCACAGCTCGGCGCCGAGATCGTTGCTCAGGAACGCCCACGGCGCGTCGCGTGAGACGATGTCGTTGGCCTGGCGATACAGCGCGAGGCGCCGCTCGCGGTCGGGCTCACCGCGCGCCTGGTCCAGCAGCGCGTCGAGCTCCGGGTTCCGATAGAACGAGCGGTTCTCGCTGGCCGTGGGCCGGATGTTCTGGCTGTGCAGCAGGATCTCGAGGAAGTTGCTCGGGTCCGGGAAGTCCATGTTCCAGGCCGAGGGGAACAGCTGCGCCTGCCCCGGCTTGCCCGTCTCTTCGAGGTACACCGAGAAAGCCACCTGGCGGTACTCCACGCGGATGCCGATGCGCTCGAGGTCGCGGCCCCACTGCTGCGCGGCCACGAGCGAGCCCTGGCTCTCGCCAATCCACGCGGTCACCGGCTCCGGCAAGCCGTTGGGATAGCCCGCCAGGCGCATCTCTTCGCGGGCGCGCTCGAGGTCGAAGCGCTGCAGTGAGGGCAGGTGCTCGTCGTAGCCCGGGATCATGGGGGGCAGTATCTGGCCCGCTGGGAGCGCGCGGCCCTGGGCCATCTGCCGCATGAAGTCGCGGTCGATGGCGGCGGCCACGGCGCGGCGCACGTGCACGTTGTCGAACGGGGCCATCTCGGTGTTCATGCACAACCCGCGGATGGTGGCCTCCCGGCTCCTCGGCCATGTAGGGCGCCCACGCCTCGGCTTGCTTGAAGAACAGGTAGTGCACGGCGGGCAGGCTGGTGAGCACGTCCAGGTCGCCGTTGCTGAAGCGCCCCACGGCGGTCTCCCCCGAGAGCTGCTCGATCATCACCATGCGGTCGGGGTTGGGGCGGTTCGGCTGCCAGTAGCGCCGGTTGCGCGTGAAGGTCATCTGCACGCCGCGCTCCCACTCCTCGAAGGCGAAGGGCCCCGTGCCCACGGGGTTGCGCTCCACCTCGCCCGGGTCGCCGAGGGCCGCGTAGTGCTCGTAGTTCTCGCGCGCCACCGGGTAGGCAAACACCATGGCCATGGCGTTGAGGAAGGTCTGGTCGGGCTGGTCCAGCGTGAAGGCGATTTCGTAGCGCCCGCGCACGGCGATGCCCTCCACGTGCTGCGCGCGTCCCTCGCGGTAGGCCTCGAAGCCGCGCAGGCGCGCGAAGAAGCTGACCCCGGGTGAGCCCGTGTCGGGGTGCAGCAGGCGCTCGATGCTCCAGCGCACGTCCTCGGCAACGAGCTCGCGCGGTCCGTCGAAGATGGGGCTGTCGTGGAAGTACACGCCCTCGCGCAGCTGGAACGTGAAGGTGCGCCCGTCTTCGCTCACCGTGGGCATGGCGGTGGCCAGGCTGGGCACCATCTGCCCCTCTTGGTCGTAGTCCAGCAGCCCGTCGTAGACCAAGCGCAGCGCCATGTACGAGTTCGCGTCGTAGGCGATGTGCGGATCGAGCGAGTGCACGTCCGACGCGGCCCCGAACACGAAGGTGCCGCCCGAGCGCGGTGTGGCGTTGCCTGCGCCCACGTAGCGCGGGCCCTGCGGACGCGAGGGCACGTGGGTCACCGCGTAGGCCACGCAGCTCACCAGCGCGAGGCTGATGACCAGGCCGGGGAGGGCGCGCCGCACCCCGCTCGCCTTGGAGTCATTCCTTCGGGTCGAAGGCATCGCGCAGCCCCTCCCCGAACAGGTTGAAGCCGAACACGGCGGTGGCGATGAGCGTGGCCGGCAGCAGCAGCAGGTGCGGCGCCGCGATCTTGAGGCTCTCGCTCTCGCTCAGCATGGAGCCCCAGCTGGCCGTGGGCGGACGCACCCCCAAGCCCAAGAAGCTGAGCGCGCTCTCGGCGATGATCATGCGCGCCACCATGAGCGTGGCCAGCGCGATGATGGGCCCCGCGATGTTGGGCAGGATGTGCCGCACCAGGATGCGCGCGTGCGACACGCCCAGCGCGCGCGCGGCCTGCACGTACTCCTGGCTGCTGGCCTCCATGGTCTTGGCGCGGGTCACGCGCGCGAGCGTGGTCCACGAGAGGCCGCCCAGGATGACGCACAGCACCATCAGCGGCGCGACCGTGCCCTCCACCACCCAGACCTTCTGCAGCACGATGGCGATGAGCAGGAAGGGCATGGACAGCACCAAGTCCACGAAGCGCATGGTGCTCAGGTCCAGCCAGCCCTTGAAGTAGCCGCTCAGCAGGCCGATGCCGACACCGATCAGGAGCGCCAGGCCCGTGGCCAGGTAGGCCACCGCCATGGAGACGGTGGCGCCGTGCAGCAAGCGGCTGAGCTCGTCGCGGCCCAGTGGCCCGTCGCCACCCAAGGGGTGACCCGCGACCGTGCCCGGGCGCTCGGGCAAGCCGTTGTCGTCCACCAGCGTCTCGCGGAACTGCTCGGCGGGGTCATGCGGCGCCAGCAGCGGGCCCAGCACGCCCGTCAGCGTGATGACCGCCACGAGTGCGGCGCCGACCAGGGCGCCTTTATTCCGTCTGAATCGTCGCCACGCGCGGGGGTCCATCGGCAGACCGACGAGTATCCCGGACCCGCTCGGGGGTCAACGCCGACGTGCACCCAAAGGAGGGGGGCATACCGACATGTGGGGCACGTCGTCACACGCACCGATCCGGGGGGCAGATGTGGGATCGACCGATCGCCCAAGACGTCCACGATCTCTAAGTCTCCCCCCAGATCGATAAATTTATCGCCGTCGAGGCGGGGCCTCCGCCGGCCCTGTGTCGAAAAGTCAATAATTTCATCCAGATCTAGGTCGACTCGGGAACGTCAAGAAATCTGATAAAAATAGTTGACCACATTCTCTTGAAAGGAATACCTTCAAGCGCCTTCAACGAGATGACTACCCTGATTCGATATGAGAGAGCCCGCCGAGGCCAAGCACCCGCAAACGCGGACGCCAGCTTCACCGAGGCCGAGCTGGACGACGTCGAGCAAAGTCACCCAACGGGGATGAACGTGCAGCAGATCGTGGACGTGTTCGCGACGCAGGGTCGTGGGCTCACGGAGGCCACCTTCCGCAAGTACGTCCAGCTGGGGCTCCTGCCCCGCAGCGTGCGCGTGGGTCGCGAGGGCAAGGCGCGCGGTTCGCAGGGGCTCTACCCCGCCACGGCGGTGCGCCAGATCGACCACATCCGGCGGTTGATGCGGCAGGGCTACACCATCGACGAGATCCAGAAGGAGTTTCTCTTCGTGCGCGGCGACATCGAGGCGCTCACCCGCCAGATGACCCGTGTCTACGACGCCATGGAGCGCGCGCTGGGTGAGCGTGCGGCCGCAGGCGAGGACCACGCGAGCTCACGCGATGCGCTGAGCCGTGCCACCCGGCTGGGCGCCGAGTGGGTGTCGGAGCTCGAGGCCATCGAGGCGCGCCTGACCATGCGCGCGCGGATGGCGAGAGCAGCAGTTTGACCCGTCGCGGGGCGACGCAGCGGGTTTGAAGGAGCAACGAACATGAGCGAAGCAGCAATCAAGCAAGTCGAGGTGTTGGCGGCCCTCGTGAAGGAGACGGAGGGCGACAAGCCGTCTCTCTCGGGCGCCGTGCGGCAGCTCGCACTGAGCTCCGCGGTGGCCCCCGGGTTCGGCGACGCCGACCTCGATGAGGACGCGGTCGACGACATCGACGGCGACGAAGAGGACGACGCAGAGCGTCCCGGTCGTCGGCGCCGGCGCAACCGCACGCGCGCGCGCACCATCAGCATTCGGCGGCTGAGCAAAGCGGAGCTCAACCGCGGCCGCATGCTCTACCCCGAGGAAGAGTACTGGCGCCCCAAGACACGCACCGAGTGCGTGGACATGGAGCGGCCGTGCCCCTTCGTGTCGTGCAAGTACCACCTCTACATCGACGTCCACCCGGTGCGCGGCAGCATCAAGCTCAACTTCCCGGACGTGGACGTCTGGGAGATGACCGAGACGTGCTCGCTGGACATCGCGGACCGCGGCGGCATCACGCTCGAAGAGGTGGGCGAGATCATGAACCTCACGCGTGAGCGCGTGCGCCAGGTCGAGACCACCGGGCTCGGCAAGCTCGAGGCCGTGAAGGACATCGAGCGCCTCAAGGACTACGTCTTCTGAGCACCACGCGGGAGCCCCGCGCGCACGTGCCGCCTGGACGCTCCGCTTCGTTCGTTCGCTCGCTGCTCCTCTCGGGGCTCACGGGTGGCCTCTTGGCCCTCGCGGGCCCACCGCTCTCGTCCCACTGGGCGGCGGCGCTCCTCGCGTTCCTCTTTGCGCCACTGCTGGCGCTGCTCATCCGCAGCCAAACGCCCGCTCGCTCGGGGCTGCTGGGGCTGGCTGCGGGGCTCGGCTTCGGCGTCATCTCGCTGCGCTTCGCGTTCGACGTGCTGCTGCGCTTCGCGGGCCTCGGGACGCTCGCCGCGCTGCCCGTCTTCCTGCTCTTGGTCGTGCTGCAGTCCGCTCCGCTGGTGCTCGCGCTGTTCGTCGCGCGCCTTTCGGACACGAGTGAGTCCACCCGCCTGCCCCTGACGCTGCCGCTCGCCATCGCGGCTTCGTTCGGGCTGGTGCCCGTGCTGTTCCCCTGGCACGTGGGGCACTTCACGCTTCCGTGGCTGGCGTGGGCACAGCTGGCCGAGCTGGGCGGGCTGCCGCTGGTGGACCTGCTGACCGCGCAGGTGGGCTGCCTCGTGCTGGGTGCCTGGGAGCTTCGCGCCCACGGGCAAGCGAAGCGGGCCGGTGCGTTCGCGCTGGGGGCGCTGCTCCTGCTGGGCCTGCCGCTCGCCTTCGGCAGCATGCGCTTGGTGGACGTGGCCGCAGCCCGTGAGCAGGCGGCCGTGCTGCGCGTGGGCGTGGTGCAGCCGGACGTCTCCATTCGTGCTCTCCGTGAGGGGATGACGACCAGCGCGCGCCTCGCGCGGCTCGAGACCCTGAGTCGCGACGCCGCAGAGCAGGGGGCGCAGGTGGTGCTGTGGCCCGAGGCGGCCTACCCGGTGCTGGTCTCCCGCGCCGCGCTCCTGGACCGCGAGGCGGGGACGCTGCGCTTCGACGGCCCCGACCTGCCGCACATCGTGGGCGCCATGAGCGCAGACCTCACGGACGCGAGTGGCTGCCGGCGCTGGAACACGCTCGTGGCCACCGACACGAGCGGGCGGCCCAGCGGGCACGTGGACAAGCGCCAGCGCTTCCCCTTTGCGGAGTTCATCCCGTTCTGGTCGTGGTCTTCGTGGCTGCAGGCCCGCTTTGAGTGCCCCGGCGAGCAAGTGGGCGAGGGCGACGCGCTGCTCTCGGTGGCTGGTGCGCCGCTCGGGCTGCTGAACTGCTACGAGGACGTGGGCCCCGGGCCCGCGCGCGCCGCCACGCTCGCGGGCGCCGACGTGCTGCTCAACGTCTCGAACGACGCGTGGTTCGGGCGCTCCGTCCAGCCCGAGCTGCACCGCATCGTGGCGCGCTTCCGGGCCATCGAGACGCGACGGGATCTGGTGCGCGCCGTGAACACGGGGAGAAGTGGCCACATCAGCGCCACCGGCGAGGAGCTGGTGGTGTTGCCGCGGCACGAGCGCGGGCTCTTCGTGGCCAGCGCGCGCCGGCTCACGGGCACCAGCCTGTCGGTGCGGCTGGGCAACTGGGTGCCGCCCCTCGCGCTCGCGCTGTTGTTGCTGCTGGCCCTCTTGCCTCTGGCGCGGCGACAGTCAGCGCGGCAAAGTCTCGAATCACGGGCTTGAACCTCCACCGCAGGCGGCCCTATGAGCGACGCGCGGCGCGGAAACGGCGCCGAGAAACGGACGACTGCGACCATGGCCAAGCGTGAAGAGATGTGGGATCGACTGGACCAGCCGGTGGACGTGCTGGTCATCGGCGGTGGCATCACGGGCGCGGGCATCGCACGCGACGCCGCCCGGCGCGGGCTCAAGGTGGCCGTGGTGGAGCAGCGCGACCTGGCCTACGGCACCAGCTCCCGCTCCAGCAAGCTGGTGCACGGCGGCCTGCGCTACCTCGAGAGCTACGAGTTCAGCCTGGTGTTCGAGTCCGTCAGCGAGCGCCGCATCCTCATGGACCTGGCGCCGCACTTGGTGAACCCGCTGGGCTTCCTGTTCCCGGTCTACAAGGGCGCGCGCCAGAGCCTCTTCGTCATCAACGCCGGCATGTGGCTGTACGACGGCCTGTCGCTGTTCCGCTCGCCCAAGATCCACAAGAAGCTCAAGCCCAAGGAGGTGGCCGAGCTCGAGCCGGCCGTGAAGCAAGAGGGCCTCAAGGGGGCGCCGCTCTACTACGACTGCTCCACCGACGACGCGCGCCTCACCATCGAGACCGCGCTCGACGCCGTGCAGCACGGCGCGGTGGTGGCCACGTATGCCCGGGTGGAGTCGTTCCTCAAGGACGAGAACGGCCGCATCCAGGGCGCCGTGGTGAAGTGCCAGACCACGGGCCAGCTCAAGGAGGTGCGCGCCAGCGTGGTGGTGAACGCCACCGGCCCGTGGACGGACAAGACCATGGCCATGAGCGGCACGCGCAAGGGGAACCTGCTGCGGCCCACCAAGGGCGTCCACATCGTGGTGGAGTACGACAAGCTGCCCATCTCGCACGCGGTGGTGTGCTTTCACCCCACGGACGAGCGCGTGCTCTTCGCGCTGCCCTGGGGCGACCGCACGTACATCGGCACCACGGACACGGACTACGAGGGCGACGCGGCCGACGTGTCGGCGACCCTCGAGGACGTGGACTACCTCATCGCCGCCAGCAACTCGTACTTCCCCGACCACCCCGTGGGGCGCACCGACGTCATCGCCACGTGGGCGGGCCTGCGCCCGCTGATTGCGCCGCCCTCGGCGGAGACCGACGGTGAAGAGGGCAGCGAGGTGAGCGAGTCCAAGGTCAGCCGCGAGCACCAGATCGTGGTGGGCCAGGACGGCCTCATCACCATCGCAGGCGGCAAGCTCACCACCTATCGCAAGATGTCGGGTGAGCTGGTGGACACCGCGGTGGACCTGCTGCGCCTGATGGGCAAGCTGCCCGCCAAGCTGAGCGCTGCCGAGACCGACAAGCACCCGCTGCCGGGCGGGGTGGGCTGGCCGGCCGACGACGACCACGCCAAGGTCACCGCGCTTGTGGTGCAGGCGGGGCGCGCCACGCTCAGCGCGGACACCGCGCGCTTTCTGGCAGACACCTATGGCATGCGCGCGCTGGAGCTGGCCAAGCGCTGTGCCGCCGACGCGTCGCTCGCTGCGCCGCTCTTGCCGGGGCGCTCCGAGATCGTGGCGCAGGTGGACTGGGCGCTCGACCAGGAGCTGGCGCACTCGCTGAGCGACGTGCTCACGCGGCGCACGCAGCTCTTCTACAAGGACACCAACCAGGGGCTCGACTGTGCCGAGGCGATTGCGCAGCGCATGGCCAAGCGCCTGGGCTGGGACGACGCGCGCGTGGCCACGGAGCTGGCCACCTACCGCGAAGACGTCGCCCGCTCGCGTGCCTGGCAGCAGGAGATCTGAGCCGCGCCGCTACCGTTGGGCGATGGTCACGCGACCCTCGCGCATCATGATCACGCCGCCCTCGCCCGTGCAATCCCAGCAGGTGCTCCACTTGAGCGCGTTGGGCGTGCCCGGGCTGTAGGCCACGATCAGCGGCGGCGTCTCGCCCTCGAACACGAAGCTGGCGCCGTGCACCAGCGTGCCGTCGGGCATGGGGTGCGCCACCACGATGAGCGAGGCGCCCACGGCCGCGCTGGACCCGGAGAACACCCACACGTGCTCGCCTTCGGTGGGGCTCCAGCGCATGACGCCGGTGAAGGGGCGCCAGCCGGCGAGGTCTTCTTCGGTCTTCTCCGCCCGCTCGAGCACGCTGGCTGCCGCGGTGGCGGTGGTGCCCACGAAGCCCTCGGCGAAGCGAGCCACCTCGGGCATCTGGCGCAGGTAGCCAGCCAGCGTGGCGTCGTCGGCCTCCACCAGCTCGTGCAGCTCGGTGCGTGCGTGCGCCGGATAGCTCAGCTCCGGTGCCGGGCCGCTGCAGCAGCGGAAGCCCACGCGCAGGCTGGGCGCGCTCGGGTCCATCACGTGACGCGCACCGCAGCGATGGTCGGCTGCTTCGGACTCGGCGCTCCCGCCCCGCGCCATCCACGTGGCGGCTTCTGCGCGCAGCGCGCGTGGCGCACCGCTGGCGGTCCACTCGGTCACGCTCACGCCCAGCGCCGGACACGCCCACGGGTGAGGTGCATTGGGCGTAGTCGTCACGGCAGGCGGTCGCATCGAAGCGCTCGCCCGTCACGTAGTCGAGCACGCTGTCCCCCTTGCAGGCACGCTCCCACTCGAGCTCGTCGCACAGCCGCTGCTGGCGTTCGGCGCACAGCGCCTCGGCCTGCGGTCGCGTCACCTGTGTTCGTGGAGGCTGCGCCGGGTCGTTGGGGTAGGGCAGGCGGTCCATGCGGAACGCCGGCACCTGCAGCGCCACCAGGTCGGCCTCGCGCAGCGGGCTCCGCGAGCGCAGCCCCGGCCGGCTACCCACATGCAGCGTCCCGGCGGGCACGTCCACCTGCTCGCCGGCACGCGGGCCAGGAAGCGCAGCGCAGCCCTGGGGCCGGCTCTCGGCAGGGGTCGGCGGTTGCTCGGCTCGGCGCGGCCTCCGGCTCGCAGCGGGAGGGGCGCCTCGGGCTGCGAGCTGCTGGCGGGCGCCGGCGCGGCGGCGTCCGACCCGCAGCCCGCTCCCAGCAGCGACGTGCTCAGGAGGGCGGAGAGCAGGTAGAACCAGCGGGCGCGCAGCATGCTCGGGAGACTATCGGCCCGCCACCGCACGTCCACTTTCCCGCGCGCAGGGAGGCTGCGCTCGGCTACACCAGCTTCTTACGGAAGCGCACCGAGGCGAGCGTCACGAAGCCCACCAGGATGACGCTCATCCAGAACAGCTCACCGGACACGTCGTCGAACTCCGCGCCCTTGAGGGTGATGCCACGCACGATGCGCAGGTAGTGCGTGAGCGGGAGCACCTCGCTGAGAAGCTGCGCGGGGCGCGGCATGCCCTCCCACGGAAACGCGAAGCCGGAGAGCAGGATGTTGGGTAGCAGGAAGAAGAAGCTCATCTGCATCGCTTGCTGCTGCGTGGCGGCCAGCGTGCTGAACACCAGACCGAGCGCCAGGTTGGCCGCGATGAACACGAAGCTCAGGGCATACAGCAGCGGCAACGAGCCTCGGAAGGGCACCTCGAACACCACGTGACCGGCCGCGAGGATGAGCGTCACCTGCACGTAGCCCACGGCCACGTAGGGCAGCAGCTTCCCGATCATGAGTTCGTAGCCGCGCACGGGGGACACGATCAGCGCCTCGAGGGTGCCGCGCTCTCGCTCGCGTGCGATGGCCATGGAGGTGAGCATCACCATGGTCATGGTCAGGATCACGCCGATGATGCCAGGGACCACGAAGACCGCCGTGCGCAGCTCGGGGTTGTACCAAACCGTGGGCTCGGTCGCGACGAGCGGGGCAGCCCGCACCACGCTGAGACGCGCGCTGGTGTCGGCGGCGAGGCTAGCGGCGGTGCTGGTCGCCGACGCGACCGTTTGGGGATCGGACCCGTCGACGATCACCTGGACCGTGCCGCCGCGGCGTGCGGCCACGGCCGCGCCGTAGCCATCGGGGAACACCACGGCCACCTTGGCGCGGCCAGCGCGGAAGGCGCGCTCGACCTCTTCGTAGCTCCGCACGTGGCCCACGATGTCGTAGTAGCCCGTCACCTCCATGGAGCGCACGAAGTCGCGCGAGCGGCTGCTGTGGTCGTGGTCCAGCACCACCGTGGGCATGTGTCGCACGTCGTTGTTGATGGCGTACCCGAAGAGCAGCAGCTGCATGACGGGCATGACCACCATCATCGCGAGCGTCAGCGGGTCACGCCGCACCTGACGCAGCTCCTTGTCCGCGATCGCGAGGAGGCGGCTCATGCGGCGGCCTCACTCGCGCGCTCGTCGGCGCGCTGGTCGTCGTGCACCAAGGCCACGAACGCGTCTTCCACCGTGGCGCGCTGCTCGCCGTGGTCGGTGTACACGAACCCCAGCGGGTCCAGCACCGTGGTCACCACCTCGCGCGGGTCGCGGTCGCGCACGGCCACGCGCAGCCGCGTCCCGAAGGGCGCCACCTCCTCCACGCGGGGGTCTTCGCGCAGCGCGTCGGCCGCGCGACGAGCGTGCGTGGGCACGTCCAGCTCGAGGATGCGCAGCTTGCGACGCGCCACGACTTCGAGCGGCGTGCCGGCCTCGAGCACCGTGCCGCGAAAGATGAAGGAGAGCCGGTGACAGCGCTCGGCTTCGTCCATGTAGTGCGTGGTCACCACCACGGTGGTGCCCTCGTCCGCGATGGTGTGGATCTGATCCCAGAACGAGCGCCGGCTGAGCGGGTCCACGCCGGCGGTGGGCTCGTCCAGGAAGAGGAGCGGCGGCTCGTGGATGGTGGAGCAAGCCAGCGCCAGGCGTTGTTTCCAGCCCCCGGAGAGCGTGCCGGCCAGCTGGCGCTGTCGGTCCCCGAGACCGATGCGCTCGATCACGCCGGCCACCCGGGTGCCCCGCGAGCGCCATGGCACGCCGTAGATGCCCGCGTAGAAGCGCAGGTTCTCGAGCACGGTGAGGTCTTCATACAGGCTGAAGCGCTGCGTCATGTAGCCGATGCGCGCCTTGACCTCTTCGGGGTACTTCGCCACGTCGAAGCCCACCACGGTGGCGCTGCCCGAGCTGGGGTCCAGCAGGCCGCACAGCATGCGCAGGGTGGTGGACTTGCCCGCCCCATTGGCCCCGAGGACGCCGTAGATCTCGCCACGCTGCACGGAGAGGGACACGTCGCGCACGGCCACGAAGTCGCCAAAGCGCCGCGACAGGTGACGCGCGTCGATGACGGGCTCTGCTGCGTCGGGCTCCACCGATGCATCGGGGGTGGTCATGGGCGCGCCTCGCCACGCCAGCGCACGAACGCCGGCACACCGGCGCGAAGCTGGTGCTCGGGGTCCTGGACACGAACGCGCACGCGTACCACCAGGTTGGGCCGCTCCCGCTCGCTGAAGAGAAACCGCGGCGTGAACTCCGTGCGCTGTCCAATGCGCTCGACCGAGCCCTCGAGCGGCTGCGAGAGCGAGTCCACGCGCACCTCCGCCGTTCTCCCCAGCTGCACTTCCCCCATGCGCGCTTGCGGCACGAACACGTCCACGTACGGCCGGTCCAGCTCGGCCAGCTCCACCACGGGGGTGCCCGCGCCAACCACTTCACCAGGCTCGAGCAGGCGGTCCACCACCGTGCCCGCTACCGGCGCCGAGAGCTGGGTGTGAGCGACCCGTACCTGCGCGGCAAGCAGCGCTGCTTCGGATGCCGCCACGCGCGCCTCGGCCGCCAGCAGCTCTTCGTCCCGCGCGCCACTCCGCTGCGCTCGGCTGGCCTGCTCCAGTGTCCGAACGCGCGCGTCTGCGGCCGCCCAGCTGGCCTCCAGCGCTTCGGCGTCGGCCTCGGGCGCAGCGCCCCGCGTGGCCAGGGAGCGGATGCGGTCCCGCTGGCGCTCCACCACGCGCAGCTGCTCGCGCGCTCCGCGCAGCTCGGCCGCGGTCGCTCGCCGGTCCTCCGTGCGCACCCCCGAGCGGAGCAGGGCGAGTTGCGCGCTGACAGCGTCCAGATCCGCCCGACGTGCGGCCACCTCGGCCGCTGCCAGCGCTGGGTCCAGCGAGGCCAGCGGCGCCCCCTGAGCCACCTCGTCGCCTACCTGCGCCGAGACACCGGTCAGGCGTCCAGGGAGCTCGAACCCCAGGCGCCGTGACTCGTGCTCCACCACACCCTGCAGCGGCTCGTCCGCCGGCGCTGCCGGATCGAGGGCGTTGCAAGCGCCGAGCGCTAGCGCGCCCATCGCCATGAGCCGCCAAGATGTCTTCATGACTTCACCTCCGGCTCGGTGACCAGCGTGGCCAGCGTCCTGGCCAGCTGCGCGCGGAACGCATCGTCGAACCGCACACCCAGCGTGGCTTCCATGACGGGGCGCGCCAGCACGGGAAACACCACGGACGAGAACAAGATGATGAACAGCGCCTCGTGCGAGAGGTCGTTGCGCAGCCGTGGACCGGCCAGCTGCCCCGAGGCCAGGAGCGCGCGCAACATGGCCATGTTGATGGGCGCGTTGGCCACAGCGAAGCCGCTGCGCTGCTTGGGAGCTCCCCACATCGACCGCAGCAACAGCACGGGCATCCACGGGCGCGCGTGGGCGGTGTCGAGCAGCTGCCGGAACAGCGACTCGATGGTACGCGGCGTGCCCGGGTCGGGGGGCGCTGCGGCCAGCGCGGCGCGGATGTCGGTCATGCCGGCCTGCATGAGCGCCTGCCACAGTCCCTCCTTGCCCTCGAAGTAGTAGGTGACCATCGCCGGCGTCACCCCCGCGCGGTCGGCCACCTCACGCATGGAGATCTCGACGAGACCGCGCTCGGTCACCAGCTCGGCCGCCGCGCGCAAGAGGATGGGGCCGACCTCGACGTCGCTGGGCCGGGGACCGCGCTTGGGAGCTGCTGGGGTGCGTGTTCGCGCCATGGACCCATATTTATTTAAACGTGTGAATAAATCAAGGGAGCGGCACGAAATAGGTGGACTCGCCGCTTGTGGCGCGCGCCGAGGTGTGCGAAAGGACTCCCGTCGGAGCGGCTCGGGTGCTCGCCGGCGTGGCCAGCGTGTTCTGCACGAGGGTCCCGCGGGAGGAAAGTCCGAGCTCCGCAGGGCAGGATGCCGGGTAACGCCCGGTGAGGGTGACCCCGAGGAAAGTGCCACAGAGAGAAGACCGCCACGACGCCTTCGGGCCTCGGGGTAAGGGTGAAAGGGTGCGGTAAGAGCGCACCGGGCCGGCGGTAACGTCGGTCGCGAGGTAAACCCCATTCGGAGCAAGACCAAATAGGGAAGCGACTGAGGGCGGCCCGCCTGATGCTTCCGGGTAGAGTCGCTCGAGGCGTGCGGTGACGCACGTCCTAGACGAATGACCACCGCCCACGCGCCGGCGACGGACGTGGGAACAAAACTCGGCTTATGAGCTCTCCGACCGGCACCCCCACCTCGTGTGGGGGTGTTGCTTTAAGCCCCGCGAGCCAGGCTCAGTCGTTGGGTGCGCCGGCTTCGATCCAGGCGCGGATGTCGTCCAGCTTGTCCATGTCGAGCGCGCCGCCGCCCGCGATGGGGTTCACCGGCATGCGCTCGCCCTCGATGGAGGGGTCGCCGATGAGCTTCAGCCACAGGTAGCTGTTGGCCAGGTTGCCCGGATCGATGAGTGGCCGTCCCATGGGGTCCTGCGCCGAGACCTGCATCAGGCGCTCGTACAGGCCGCTGCCCTGCAGGATGAGGTCTTCCTCGGGGTCCAGGGGTTCGTGGCAGCCCGAGCAGTTGGCCTCCAGCAGCGGGCGGATGCGGGTGGCGAAGCCCGTGCCCGAGCCCTCCACCGCGAGGCCGTCCAACAGCGCCGGGTTCTGGGCATAGGAGCAGCCGTTGTAGTCGATGGGGTCGAACAGGTTGGTCGTGCTCACTGCGGGGTCGAGGCCCTCCACGAAGCAGAACAAGGCCAGCATCTCGGCCACGGAGAACGGCTCGTTCGCCAGCGGCATGCGCGTGCCGGGGACAGGCGTGCCTTCCATGTGGCCACGAAGCCGCCCGATGATGTAGCTGGTCTCCGGGTCGCCGGCGGTGATGAGCGAGATGGGACCGCTGCGCACGCCCATCACGTTGGGCCGCGCGCCGTACGTCCCGTTGCGGTTGAGGTCACCCTGCTCGATGCCCGACGCCATGAAGCTCTGCACCGCATTGGCCAGGTAGCCCGGTACCTCGGCCACCACGTGGCGGCCCTCGTCGAAGATGCGGAAGCGCTGCTCGTAGCGGAAGTAGGTGAGGTCCTCGATGGTGTTGCCGGCCTGCACGAACGTGCGCACGAAGCGGCCCACCGTGTAGCGGCCGTCGTACTCGGTGCTCACCGGGTCGGTGAAGTGCATGTGCAGGCCGGGCATGTCGGGACCCACCACGATCTCACCTTCGCTGGGCGGGGCGATGTACTCCACCCAGCCGATCTCCACTTCTTGGTCGTTGTCGAAGGTGAAGCGGTCGCCAGTGCGCTCGCAGCGGTCGAAGACGCCCTCGGGGGTGCCCGACTGCACGTTGCACGGCGCGCCGATGGTGGACGCGAAGTTCGCCGGCGTGTGCAGGTCCGGGTACTCCTTCTCGTTGTGGCAGACGCCGTTGATGGGCCCACAGCTGCGGATGACCACCTCGGCCTGCAGCTCGATGCCGGTGGGCAGGTTGGTCTGTGCCTCCAGCACGGCGGCCTCACTGCCGGTGTAGGGCGTGACGGTGCGCGTGGGTCCGAAGAAGGGGGCCCCGCTGTCGGGGGTCCACTCGAGCCCGGGCGGTGCTTCGCCGGGGTTGGCGTGACGGAACCCATCGGCCTGGCAGGCACCCACGGTGGCGATGGCGGCGGAGAGCAACAAGAGCGAAACGAAGCGGCGCTGGTTCATGGGGGCTCCGTTCATCCGAAGAGGTCGGGGACGACGACGTCTGCCGGGAAGAAGACCTCGGGGTCACAGCCGAGGCCGTCCATCAAGGTGTTGAGCAGGCCGCGGTACGAGTAGACGGTGCCCTCGGCGCGCAGGTCGTCACGAGCCGTGGTGGCACCCACCACGCGGCCGCCAGATACGGGCCCGCCGAAGAACGGCATGGACATCCAGCGCGTGGAGTTGTCGCCGTTGTGGTCCGAGCCGCGCGCCGAGTTGAAGCGGTCGCCACGGGCCGTGCGCGAGAACTCGCTGCCCAGCACCACCAGCGTGTGGTCCCAGTAGGTGCCGCCGTCGGGGTGCGTCATGCGCGGCAGCACGTGGATGAGCGCCGAGATGAGGTGGTTGAGCGCTTCCATGGAGCCGGGCAGGCGGTCCTGCTCGCCCGAGTGGTAGTCGTAGCCGCCCTGGTCCAGGTAGACGGCCGGGCAGCCGAAGCGGAACAGGCGCAACGCGAGGCGGATCTCACGCGCCGACGAGCTGGTGCCGAACAGCATCTGCAGCTCGGTGTTGGAGATGCCGTCCACCACGTCCATGGTGGGGCGGTCGGTGGCCAACAGCGGGTCGGCGAAGATCGCCGAGTAGGCGGCCGTGGCGGCGCGCGACTGCACGTAGGCGTCCACGCGGGCGCGCTGCATGCGGTGCTGACGGTCGCGCATGCGCGCGTCGGTGGCGGTCACCATGGGCGCGCCCCAATCCGGGATGGCACCCGAGGCCGAGGCGGCGAAGCGGTCGAACGACCCTCCGCTGAGCACGGGCGGGCGGTGAGGAGCGAACTCACCCAAGCCGCGCGCCATGGCCGCGCTTCCCATGACGAAGGGCGGCAGGATGACGTTGCCCTCGGCCAGCGCCGCGGCGTAGCGGTCCGCCAGACCCAAGTTGATGCGCGTGAAGAACCCGGCGGAGCCGTTCACGTAGCCGGTGAGGTAGCGCTCGAGCCCGGTGGTGTGGTTTCCGTCGGCGTAGCCGGCGAGCGGCTCGTGGTCCACGGTGGGCATGACCGTGATGCGGTCCGCTAGCTGGTGCACGGGCAGCATGCCCGCCGCCGTGCGGTTCGCGTCCAGGAAGCCCGCGCGCATGAGCAGGTTGCTGACGCCCCACTCCACGCCGGCGGGCACGCCGGAGGCGGTGCCGAACGGGTTGTACGCGCCCGACACGTCGGCGTTGAACGCCGTGGGGAAGCGGAAGCCGCCAGCGAGGCGAATGTAGAGCAGGTGCTTGATGGTGCCCTGCCCGCCGGTCTGAGCGACCGCGCGGTTGGGGATGAAGAGGTGCGGCGCGGTGCTGGCGGCGAGGCCGGCGGCGCTCGCCTTGAGGAAGCCGCGGCGGCTCAGTCCGAAGGTGCTCTTGGGCGATGTTGGCTTGCGGTTCGTCATGACAACCTCAGTAGAAGAGCATCTCGCTGCTGGAGAGGAGGGCGTAACAGAGGACTCGCGCGAAGGTCTCCGCGTCGCAGGGCTGCGGCACGCACGCCGCTCCGCCCACGCGGGCCATGTCGCGCTCCTCGGTGGTGGCGGCGCGACCGAAGTACGTGCGCACCTGGTACTCGACGACCTCCTCGGCGACGGTGTCGTCCAGCGCGCGGTTCGCCGCGATGGTCTCCGGGAGGATGCGCGCGGCGTCCACGGCGGCCTCGGAGGCGCCACCCGGGTTGCACATCTCCGCCACGAACGACTCCTGCGTGGCGGTGTTGAGGATGCTGACGGCCTGGAACCGGGTGGTCACCTGGTTGTCCGGGCAGCCGCCCAGCGTACGCGCCACGTCACGGTAGCGGTCGTCCACGCGGCCTTCGTCATTGAAGGTCCACTCCGAGTTGGCCAGCACGTCCACCCCGTTGACGCCTGCCTGCATGAGGTCGCCGGTGTTGGGGATGCGCCGGTCGCAGGCGCCGATGTCGCTGCTGCCGAAGCGCGCCAGGGTGTCCAGCCAGATCTGGGAGTCCACCTGCTTGAGCGGCCCGTAGGTCCACTCCGGTGGGTTCAGGTCATCGCCGCACACGTCGTCGCCACACTCGGACGACTGACGATAGAGCTGCGAGGTGACCACCAAGTAGTGGATGCTGCGGATGTCGCCGCCGTGCGCGAACAGGTACTCCACGAGGGGCTGCAGCACCGAGGGCGTGTAGAACGCCAGGTTGTAGCCGAGGTACTGGTGGAGGACGTCGGCCACGGCGTGCTCCCACGCCTCGCTCTGCACCGACAAGATGCGCCCCGGCGTCTGAAGCAGGCGCCACTCCTCTTCGGTGAGGTTCTCGGACCACGTGCGCCCATTGGTGGCGCGGAAGTCCGGCTGCAGGATGACCTGGTTGAAGCCCCACAGGAGGCTGGTGCACTGGCCGGCCGTGTTCGGGTCCACGTTGCCCTGTTCGTCCACGCACGCGTGTGACACGAAGGCGTCCGGGAAGCGCATCCCTAGCTGCGGGTGGTCGATGTAGTGGTTGTCCCAGAGCCGGTAGAGCTTGGCCATGTCGGCGCGCTCGTTGTCGAACGGCGGGCGGCCCAGGAAGAGCGTGAACAGCGCCTCGGCGCGGTCGGCGGCGCTGTCGAAGCGGCGCGTCAGCACGGGGTGCGCGCTCAGCACTTCCACCAGCTCGTCGTACCGGATGAGGCCGCTGTAGGCCTTGCCCACGGTCTCGTCGGCGTCGTAGATGCGCTCGAAGTTGACGCTGATGTTGTCGTAGCGCAGCCGGTCGGCCCAACGCATCTGGTTGACGCGCACGAACTCGGGAGAGGAGACGAGCCGGAGGGCCACCTCGCTGGCCGGGCGGCCCAAGCAGCTGCGCTCGATCTCGAACAGCGTGGGAAAGAAGCCCGCCAGGTCCACGTACATGCGCCGGCAGGCCTCGGTCTCGTCCACGGGGCGCGTGTCCAGGCCGGCACCCCAGAGGTGCGGGCACATGGCCTCGTCCAGCGGGTTCTCGAACGTCTGCGCGGCGCAGTGCGCCTGGCAAGCAGCCCCGCACGATCGCCAATCGGCAATCTGGCCCACATCGAGAGCCCGGGCGGCGTTGTCCGCGCCGGCGCCACCCGTGAAGGTGTCGTTCAGCGGGTTGTCGCGCCCCACGTACTGACCCGGCCCGCGAGCCGGGGTCTCGGCAGAGAAGCCCCCGTCTCCGGCGCAAGCGCTCAGGGCCAAGGGGAACAACACAGCGGCGACCGCAGTTAGGGCGGAGCGACCAGAGAGGCAGTGATGGCTGCGGGACTGGGAAGGTTCCATACGGTCTCCGTGGGGGGCGGGATGCGATCGCTGAGGCGCGAGGGCCGAGTTACCGCACCACTACACAGACTAGAGAGGTCGGGGTGACTTCGCAATAGGTGTTGCGGCCGGACGATTTGGGTACACTCGCGGCCATGAGTCGCACGCACCCCCTCCGCCTCAGCGCACTTTTCACTACATTACTGGCACTTGCCGGGGCGATCGCCCCCGCCCCGGTGCTGGCCGACGAGCCTGCGGCGGACCCCGCCACAGAGCCCCCGGCACCCCGGCCCCGGCGTTCCAGTGAGGGTGAAGATGCCCCGAACGCGTTCGTCCTCGAGGGGGCCATGCGCATCGATGTGCAGCGCCTCGACCGCTACGATCGCGTCAATCGGCTCGTGGAAGACGAGTCCGACTCGGGACGCGAGCTGGGCGGATCGCTCTACCTGGGCCTCATGTTCGGCATGCGCGACAACCTCCGCGTGGGCGGTGGCTTCGGGTGGGGTGGCTCCCTCGCCGTGGACCCCGAGGGGGGCGACGCGATCGGGATGGGGCAGCTGCTGTTCCTCGACGTTCGCCTCGACGTGCTCCTGCCGGTGAAGCGCGACCTCTTCATCATCCTCACGCCCAGCGTGGGCGCGTCCATCATCGCGCCGGGGGATGAGCTCCGCGAGGTCATCAACATGAGCCGCAACGGCGGCTTCAACACTTGGCGCGGGCCGCGCCTGGGCCTGATGGTAGGCGCCGACGCGGGTGTCCGCTGGGAAGCGGCCAGCTGGTTCGCGCTACGCGGGACCCTCGGGTATCTGTGGTCGTGGTCGCCCCTGCTGCGCTCGTCCGCCGAGTCCAGCTTCGCCACGGCGGAGCGCGAGTGGACGCTCACCGCTCATCGCCTCCGCATCGCCATCGGCGCCGAGGTGACCTTCTGATGCGCGCGTGGGCCCCCCACCTGATCGCTGCGCTGATGTCCACGAGCACGCTGTTCAGCACAGCGTGCACGCCCTCCGTGGGGGTGTGCGACGACCTCGGCGAGCAGCTCGTCGTCGATGGCGAGGGCCGCATCATGTACGCCGGCCAGGCGCTGGTGAACGGCTCGTGCGGTGCCGGGCGCTGCCACAGCGACGCCGCCGAGGGCGAGCAGCGTGAGGGGGTGCCCGCCGGGCTCGACTTCGACTTGCCCGTGGGCACCGTGGACTCCCTGGGCCGTCCGGACGAAGACTTCATCGCCCGCCTGGGCGAGAACTACGCCACCGTCAGCGGGCACCGCTCGGCCATGTGGCGCGAGGTGCACCGCGGCACCATGCCGCCGCTGGACGAAGACCTCTCCGGCACGGCGCCCGGCGGCTACCGCTACGTGGAGTTCGAGCTCGGCCGGTGCACCTTCGGCGAGCCCCTCGAGGCCGTCAACACCGCTGCCGGGCGGCGCGCTCTGCGCTCCTGGATTGCCTGTGGCGCGCCCGTGACAGAGGCCTCCGACCCGGCGTTGGCGCGCATCAACGAGGGCGAGCTCGGCCTGCGAACGCCCGTCTGTGAGGACGACGGGAACGCCACGGGCGACCTCTTCACGCGCGTGCACGAGGACGTGCTGGCCGTGGGCTGCGTCATCGGCTGCCACACCCCCGGCGGGACCAACGAGGAGTTCGACCTGACCACTCCCGCGCTGGCTTACATGGCGCTCACCAACCCGAACCACGACACCGGCATCGCCGTGGACGACTGCAACACGGACATCGCGGACCAGCTGGTGGACACCGCCAACCCCGACCAGAGCTACCTGCTGCACAAGCTGGCCGACGCGACCATCCCCGAGAGCGCTCGGCCCGTCTGTGGGCGCGTGATGCCCAGCGGTCAGCCGCGGCTCACGCGCGGCACCGCCCTGGTGCGTGCTTGGATCGAAGCCGGGGCCCCGCCGCCGGCGCCGTGATCGCGATCAAGTCATTCGCCATTCCCGAGCGAAACTGGGTTGAAATAATCACGAAACACGTCGGTCAGCGGCGTGTCATCGTGGCGTCGCGGAGCCACCCTCGAGGGCGGCTTCGCGCTTGAATTCAAGGGGCCTCCGGAGATGCTGCCGCGCGTGCGAAGAAAGCTTGCGCGGGCACACGGGTGAATCTAGCCTGCAACCATGGATTCGGCGCGCTGCTTCGACGAGATGCTCGGTCAGGGTGACACGACGCGAGGGCCCTACGCGGACTACAAGGCCTGGTTCGACGAGGAGGAGACGGCCCGCCTGCTGCAGCGTTCGGCGGACGCAGAAGCCTTCTTCCGGCGCACGGGAATCACGTTTAACGTGTACGGCGACGAGGACGCCGCCGAGCGTTTGATTCCGTTCGATATCATCCCGCGGATCATCTCCGACAGGGAGTGGACGCGGCTGTCCAAGGGCATCGAGCAGCGCGTCCGCGCCATCAACGCGTTCTTGCACGACATCTACCACCGCCAGGAGATCCTGCGCGCCGGCCGCATCCCGGCGCGCCTCATCGAGCAGAACGAGGCGTTCCTGCCCGAGATGGTGGGGGCCACGCCGCCCGCCAACGTCTACACGCACATCGTGGGCGTGGACATCGTGCGCACCGCCGAAGACGAGTTCTTCGTGCTGGAAGACAACGCGCGCACGCCCTCGGGTGTCTCGTACATGCTCGAGAACCGCGAGACCATGCTGCAGATGTTCCCGGAGCTCTTCGCGCGCCAGAAGGTGCGGCCGGTGGGGGACTACCCCAAGCACTTGCGCCGCTCCCTGGCGGCCTGTGCGCCGGCGGGCTGCGAAGGCCGCCCCGTGGTGGCGGTGCTCACGCCCGGCATCCACAACTCGGCATACTTCGAGCACTCCTTCCTGGCGGACCAGATGGGCGCCGAGCTGGTGGAGGGCCACGATCTGCGGGTGGTGGACGGCCGTGTGGCCATGCGCACCACGCGCGGTTACAAGCCCATCGACGTGCTCTACCGGCGTGTAGACGATGCCTTCCTGGACCCGCTCACCTTCCGGCCGGACTCGGTCATCGGGGTCTCGGGCATCATGGACGTCTACCGCGCGGGCCGCGTCACCATCGCCAACGCGCCCGGCACCGGCATCGCCGACGACAAGGCCATCTACTCCTACATGCCCGAGATCGTGCAGTTCTACACGGGCGAGCAGGCCATCTTGAAGAACGTGCCCACGTGGCGCTGCTCGGAGCCCGAGTCGCTGACCTACGTCATCGAGCACCTGGCCGAGCTCGTGGTGAAAGAGGTCCACGGGTCGGGCGGCTACGGCATGCTGGTGGGGCCCGCCGCCAGCCGGAAGGAGCTGCAAGCCTTCCAGTCCAAGCTCAAGTCCAACCCGGGCAACTACATCGCGCAGCCCACGCTCTCGCTGTCCACGGTGCCCATCCTCACGCGCGCGGGCCTGGCGCCGCGCCACGTGGACCTGCGCCCGTTCGTGCTGGTGTCCCCGAACAAGATCTACATCACGCCTGGCGGGCTCACGCGGGTCGCCCTCAAGAAGGGCTCCCTGGTGGTCAATTCGAGCCAAGGCGGCGGCACCAAAGACACTTGGGTGCTGGAGGAATAGCGCGGATGCTTGGAAAGACGGCTGGTGGCCTGTTCTGGATGTTTCGCTACCTCGAGCGCGCCGAAAACACGGCTCGCCTCGTGGATGCGGGCCTGCGCATCGCGCTCACGCGCTCCTCGTCGGAAGAAGACGAGTGGGCGTCCATCGTGGCCACGTCGGGCGTGCGCGACGCCTATTTGGACCGCCACAAGGCCTTCGACGCCGAGCGCGTGGTGGACTTCCTGCTGCGCGAGCAGGAGAACCCGTCCAGCGTGCTGTCGGCCATGGAGGGCGCGCGCACCAACGCGCGGCTCGTCCGCACGGCGCTCACCCGGGAGGTGTGGGAGGCCACCAACGAAGGCTGGATGACCATCCGCGACCGGCTGGCCGAGCCGGCCGAGAGTCGTGACCTGCCGCGCATCCTGGACACCATCCGCCAGCAGACGGCGCTGGTGCGCGGGACCATGCACGGCACCATGCTGCGCAACGACATCTACGACTTCGCGCGCATCGGCACCTACTTGGAGCGCGCCGACAACACCGCCCGCATCCTGGACGTGAAGTACTACGTGCTGCTGCCCTCGGCGGCCAGCATCGGGTCCTCGCTCGACAACGTTCAGTGGGAGACCATCCTGCGCTGCGTGTCGGCCCAGCGGGCTTATCACTGGCTCAACCAGGGCGACGTCAACCCACAGAGCATCGCGGACTTCCTCATCCTGGACCGGCGCATGCCGCGCTCACTCGCCTTCTGCTACGACCAGCTGGTGGACAACCTCGCCCGACTGTCCGAGGGCTACGGAGTCGAGTATCCCAGCCTCGGCGTGGCCCAGCGCACCCGCAAAGACCTCAAGGGCCAGCGCATCGAGACCATCTTCGAGGCCGGGCTGCACGAGTTCATCGAGCGCTTCGTCGACCGCAACAACGCCCTCGGCCTCGAGATCGAGCGCGACTTCCGCTTCTACGAGTAGGATCGTCCCCCCCCGCGACCATGCGCCTCACCATCTCCCACACGACCCACTACAAGTACGACGCGCCCGTGCGCTATGGCCTCTCCCGCTTGCGCCTCACCCCGACCAGCGACGCGTGCCAGACCGTCCTGTCCTGGAAGACCGAGATCGTGGGCGGCAAGAAGGAGGTGGGGTACTTCGACCAGTTCCACAACCCGGTAGAGCTGGTCAGCCTGGACCCGGACGCGCAGGAGATTCACGTCCGCTGCGAGGGCGAGGTGGAGACCCGCGACCGCGCGGGGGTGGTGGGGGAGCACGCCGGCTTTGCGCCGCTCTGGCTCTTTCGCCGCACCACCCCGCTCACGGCCCCGGGCCCGCTGCTGACCGAGCTGGTCCGCGAGTTGGGGCCACCCACGGGTGACACGCTCGCCAGCCTGCACGCGCTGTGTGCGCTCATCGCCGAGCGCGTGGTCTACCGTGCGGGCCAGACCAGTTCGGCGTCGTCGGTGGAAGAGGTGCTCACCACGGGGCACGGGGTCTGCCAAGACCACGCCCACGTCTTCCTCAGCGCGGTCCGCGTCCTGGGCCTCCCGGGGCGCTACGCCAGCGGCTATCTGATGATGGACGATCGCGTGGAGCAGGACGCCAGCCACGCCTGGGCCGAGGCCTACGTCAAGGGTCTGGGGTGGGTGGGCTTCGACGTCTCGAACGCAATTTGCCCGGATGATCGCTACGTTCGGGTGGCCACCGGGCTCGACTACCACGACGCGGCGCCCATCTCCGGCATGCGCCTCGGGGCCTCCTCGGAGTCGATGGTGGTCGCGGTGCAGGTCAGCGAGCAGTAAGCTCCAGTCCTCAGGAACGGAGCGTCATGACTTACTGCGTCGGGCTGCGGATGAAGCGGGGTCTCGTGTTCATGTCGGACACGCGCACCAACGCGGGCGTGGACAACATCTCCATGTTCCGGAAGATGTTCACGTGGACCACCGAGGGCGAGCGCGTCATCACGCTGCTCACGGCGGGCAACCTGGCCACCACCCAGGCGCTGGTCAGCCTGCTGGACGAGCGGGCCAAGGCTCCCAAGCGTGAGGGGCGCGAGCCCACCATCCTGGAAGTGCCCACCATGTTCCAGGCAGCCAAGCTGGTGGGCGAGACGCTGCGTGAGATCATCAGCGACAGCAGCGGGGGAGGGCAGCGCGCCGACTCCACCTTCTCGGCCACCGTCATCCTGGGCGGTCAGATCAAGGGCTCCGAGCCGCGCCTTTTCATGGTCTACCCGGAGGGCAACTTCCTCGAGGCCTCGGAGGACACCCCGTTCTTCCAGATCGGCGAGACCAAGTACGGGCGCCCCATCCTCATCCGGGCCTACGACCCGGCCATGAGCTTCGAGGCGGCCATCAAGCTGCTGCTGGTCTCGTTCGACTCCACCATCAAGGCCAACCTGTCGGTGGGCATGCCGCTAGACGTTCAGGTCTACGAGCGGAACGCGCTCACGGTCACCCGCCAGCTGCGCGTGGGCCGGGACGCCCCGTACTACCAGCTCATCTCGCACGGCTGGGGCGAGGCGCTCCGGCAGGCCTTCGAGTCGCTGCCGGAGTTCGAGTTCCCCGAGCCGGCCGGTCCGCCCGACCTCGGCCACTGAGCCATGCCCTCGGACCTCTTCTCGGAAGTCCCCCTCGGCCATGCGGAGCACGCCGTGCAGATCGTGGAGTCGGTGCTCGAGGCGCGCGGTGTCCCTCTGGCGGAGGCCAAGCAGCCCCACGGCCCCGCGCGGGAGCGGCGCTACGCCCTGCAGCGGGGGTCGGCCGTGACCCTCATTCAGGTCACGCCGCCGGGGAGCGTCCTCAGCCTCCATGACGTGGGCCGCGTGCGCATCGTCGCCCCGGTGGTCTCGCTGCCTGCCGACGAGCGGCGAGCCGAGCTCTTTCAGCACCTCCTCGAAGAGAACGCCACGCTGACGGGGGCCGCTTTCGCCATCACGGCCCGCGAGGTCATCCTGCTGGCCGAGCGCAGCGTGCAAGACCTGGACGAGTCCGAGGTGGAGCACATGATCGACACCATCAGCGCGGCCGCCGACCGCTACGACGACCTCTTGGCGGAGCGCTATGGAGTGGCCCGGGCCACGGAGGCGGGCACCCCGGACTGACGGCGCAAAACTTGCTATTTGGGGGGCCGCGGGATTAGATGTCCAAAGGCATTGATTCTTTCCATTACAAGGAGCCCCGCGTGAATGAGCTTGCACGCTACCTGGTCGAGAACGCCATCATCGACTTCAAAGGCGGCATCACGATTGAGCAAGTCAGGGCATTCCTCCGCACGGAAGACAGCCGCGAGTCGAGGGCGCTGCTCTCCAAGCTGATCGACGACAACGGCGTCGACGCGCTCATGCTGACCATCGCCGACTGCCTGAAGGACTACATCCGCTCGGGCATCAACGAGGAGGTCGTCCGAGGCCAACTGGCGTCCTACAGCCAGTCCTAGCGCCGGTTCGAGTGAACGACGAGGGGGGTGAGCAGGGGGGGCAGGGGACGCTCGCAATCGTCGACGAGGCTGCTACCATCCCGCCGCAATGAAGCCGTCGGTTCTATCGTTTTCTGCAGGGTGGCTGGTGCTCGTCGCAGCCGGGGTGATGGGGTGCAGCGGGGGCGACGCCGAGGCGACCACCGAGCCACAGGCCGTGGTGCCCGCCGGCGACCCCGAGATTCCGTTCCGCGACCTCGCCGGAGTGGACGTCACGGAGCTCGACGAGGAGGCGCGGGGCGTCTACTGGTCTCAGGTCAGCGACCTGACCTCGCCCTGCGGTGAGCCCGTCAGCGTGGCGGACTGCATCAGCAACACGGTCACGTGTCGCTCGTGTGTGCCTGCGGCCCGCTACATCGCTCGCCTGGCCGCGGGCGGGGCCGAGCGTGACGAGATCCGCGAGTACTTCCGCATCCGCTACGGTCGCGAGGGTGTCCTCGAGATCAACATCGACGACGCGCCGGCGCGCGGGCCCGTCATGGCGCCCATCACCATCGTCGAGTTCAGCGACTTCGAGTGCCCCTTCTGCGCGCGGGCCCACCGCCCGCTGGGGCGCGCCGTGGAAGAGTTCCCCGGCCAGGTGCGCTTGGTCTTCCGTCACTTCCCGCTCTCCATGCACGAGCACGCCGCGTCGGCCGCCGTGGCCGCCGAGGCTGCAGGCGCCCAGGGCAAGTTCTGGGAAATGCACGACCTGCTCTTCGAGAACCAGACCGAGCTCGAGCCGGCGGCCATCGCACGCTACGCGCAGTCGCTGGGCCTGGACATGAACCGCTTCCGGACCGACTTCGAAGACGCCGAGCTGCGCGCGCGGGTGGACCGCTCGCGGGCCGAGGGCCAGCGCGTGGGCGTCAACAGCACACCCACCATCTACGTGAACGGCCGCGAGCTCCCCGCTTCGCAGCTGGACGAGCTGGTGGACTACCTGCGCGAGGAGATCGCGGCGCGATGAGTCAGCGCGTGAATCTTCTCGGGCGCGGGCCGTCCGAGCGGCTCATGCGACGGACCCTTGCTGCGCTCGGCGCGCTCAGCCTCATCGCGGCGCTGCTGCTCTCCCCCCACGCGGCGCTCGCGCTGCGCAACGGCCAAGCGGCCCCCGAGATTGGCCTCACCGACCAAGCGGGCCAGCGGGTAGACCTGGCCAGCCTGCGCGGCAAGGTGGTGCTGGTGGACTTCTGGGCCTCGTGGTGCGGCCCCTGCCGCGAAGAGCTGCCCGTGCTGGAGCGTCTCTACCAGGCGCACCGCGCCGCCGGCTTGGTGGTGGTGGGCGTCAACGTGGACCAGCAGGCCTCCAACATGACCCGCTTCCTCGAGCGGCAGCCGCTCACGTTCCCGGTGGTGCACGATGCGCAGCACGCGGTGGCGGGGCGTTACGAGCCCACCACCATGCCCTCGTCGTATCTCA
Source organism: Sandaracinaceae bacterium (assembly GCA_016706685.1). NCBI lineage: Bacteria > Pseudomonadati > Myxococcota > Polyangiales > Sandaracinaceae > Sandaracinaceae bacterium. Next base: position 174,223 of record JADJJE010000019.1, read on the forward strand.
TCGATCGCGCCGGCGTGGTGCGCCACGTGCATCGTGGCTTTCGGGCCTCGGACGCCGCCACGCTCGAAGCCGAGATTCGCGCCTTGCTACAAGCGCCCTGAGCGCGCCTGGGGGTGGCTGCGCGGGGCCCTCTGCCGAGCCGACGCGCACTTCCTGCGCGGCCCCAGCTTGCCGCTCCCCTGCCCACCTGATAAAGCGGCCCCGGTCGTGAGCGTCGCTCTCGAATCGAGGCACATCTCGGCCAGCCCTCAAGCCGATCGAGCCTATGCCGCGCCGCGACGACATCAAGAAGATCCTCCTCATTGGCTCCGGACCGATCGTCATCGGTCAGGCTTGTGAGTTCGACTACTCCGGAACCCAGGGCAGCAAGGCCCTGATGGAGGAGGGCTACGAGGTCATCCTGGTGAACTCGAACCCCGCCACCATCATGACGGACCCGCAGTTCGCCACGCGCACGTACATCGAGCCGCTGGTGCCCTCGGTGCTGGAAGCCATCATCGCGCGCGAGCGGCCCGACGCCCTGCTGCCCACGTTGGGTGGCCAGACGGCGCTCAACCTGGCGCTCGCGCTGGACGCCCAGGGCATCCTCGCCAAGTACAACGTCGAGCTGATCGGCGCCAAGGTCGAGGCCATTCGCAAGGGCGAGGAGCGCGACCTCTTCAAGCAGGCCATGGAGAAGATCGGCGTGGAGTGCGCCCGCGCCTGGACGGCCCGCACCTATGACGAAGCCATCGCCGCCGTGGAGCAGCTGGGCTTCCCCGTCATCCTGCGTCCGTCGCTCACCATGGGCGGCACGGGCGGCGGCATCGCCTACAACCGCGAGGAGTTCGACCGCGCCATCCACTGGGCCTTCCAGATGAGCCCGGTGCACGAGTGCTTGGTGGAGGAGAGCCTGCTGGGCTGGAAGGAGTTCGAGCTCGAGGTCATCCGCGACACGAAGGACAACTTCATCGTCGTCTGCACCATCGAGAACTTCGACCCGATGGGCGTGCACACGGGCGACTCCATCACCGTGGCGCCGGCCATGACGCTCACCGACCGCGAGTACCAGCGCATGCGCAACGCGGCGCGCGACATCATCCGCGAGATCGGCGTGGAGACGGGCGGCAGCAACATCCAGTTCTCGCTCAACCCGGCCGATGGGCGCCTGATCGTCATCGAGATGAACCCGCGCGTCTCGCGCAGCTCCGCGCTGGCGTCCAAGGCCACGGGCTACCCCATCGCCAAGATCGCCGCGAAGCTGGCCGTGGGCTACCGCCTGGACGAGCTGCGGAACGACATCACGGGGACCAGCGCGGCCTTCGAGCCCACCATCGACTACGTGGTCACCAAGGTGCCGCGGTTCGCGTTCGAGAAGTTCGCGGGGGCCGACCCGCGCCTGACCACGCAGATGAAGTCCGTGGGCGAGGCCATGGCCATCGGCAAGACCTTCAAGGAGTCCATCCAGAAGGCGGCGCGCTCGCTGGAGACGGGCCACGACGGCCTCGACTCGCTGATTGGCAAGCTGGACTACCGCGACCTGGCGGCCGAGATGCGCGAGCTGGCCAACGCTGGCGAGGCGCGCAGCGCCAACCCCGGGGCCGTGCGCGACGAGCTGCCGCCCGCCACCGAGAGCGAGCTGCGCGACGCCATCCTCGAGGTCATCCGTACACCCCTGGCCGAGCGCCTGTTCTACGTGTGCGACGCCATGCGCGTGGGCCTGAGCGTCGACGCCATCCACAACGCCACCAAGATCGACGTGTGGTTCCTCACGCAGCTGCGCGAGATCATCGACGGCGAAGAGGAGATCACCGCGAGCGCAGGCACGCCCGTGAGCACCGAGGCCTGGGAGCGCTGGAAGACGCTGGGCTTCAGCGACACGCGCATCGCCAAGCTGCGCGGTGAGCCGGCCGACGACACCCGCGCGGCCCGCAAGGCCTCGGGCGTGAAGCCCATCTTCGCGCGCGTGGACACCTGCGCGGCCGAGTTCCAGTCGCTCACGCCGTACCTCTACTCCACCTACGGGCAGGGCTCGGAGGCCACGCCCACCAAGAACCGCAAGATCATGATCCTGGGCGGCGGTCCCAACCGCATCGGCCAGGGCATCGAGTTCGACTACTGCTGCGTGCACGCGTCGTTCGCGCTCAAGGAAGTGGGCTGCGAGACCATCATGGTCAACTGCAACCCCGAGACGGTCTCCACCGACTACGACACGTCCGACCGCCTCTACTTCGAGCCGCTCACCTTCGAAGATGTCATGCACATCATCGAGGAGGAGCGCCCCGACGGCGTCATCGTGCAGTTCGGCGGGCAGACGCCGCTCAAGCTGGCCGTGCCCCTCTCGAAGGCGGGCGTGCCCATCCTCGGCACCTCGGCCGACGCCATCGACCGCGCCGAGGACCGCGAGCGCTTCGAGGAGCTGCTCACCAAGCTCGGCCTGCAGCGCCCCGAGGGCGGCATCGCCACCGGCATGCAGCAGGCCTTCGACATCGCCGAGCGCATTGGCTACCCCGTGGTGGTGCGCCCCAGCTACGTGCTGGGTGGTCGCGCCATGGAGATCTGCCACTCGCCCACCGAGCTGCGGCGCTACTTCCAGGTGGCCCTCGAGGCCATCCGCGATGCCGACACGCAGACCATCCTGGTGGACAAGTTCCTGCGCGACGCCATCGAGGTGGACGTGGACGCCATCTGCGACGGCAAGCTGGTGGTCATCGGCGGCGTCATGCAGCACATCGAGGAGGCCGGTATCCACTCCGGTGACTCGTCGCAGGTGCTGCCGGCGCACTCGCTGCCGCCCGATGTGCTGGCCACCATCCGCGCCTCCACGCGAGCGCTGGCGCTGGAGATCGGCGTCATCGGCCTGATGAACGTGCAGTTCGCGGTGCGCGGCACCGACGTGTTCATCATCGAGGTGAACCCGCGCGCGTCCCGCACGGTGCCCTTCATCTCGAAGGCCATCGGCGTGCCCCTCGCGCAGCTGGCCGCCAAGGTCATGGCCGGCGCCACGCTCGAAGAGCTGGGCTACACGCGTGAGATCGTGCCCGAGTACGTGGCCGTGAAGGAGTCGGTCTTCCCGTTCGTGAAGTTCCCGGGCGTGGACACCATCCTCACCCCCGAGATGCGCTCCACGGGCGAGGTCATGGGCATCGCCAAGACCTTCCCAGAGGCCTTCTTGAAGGCGCTCATGAGCGCCAAGACCGAGCTGCCCGACGCGGGCAAGGTCTTCATCAGCGTGCGCGACGCGGACAAGGCTGGCGCCGCGACGCTCGGTCAGAAGCTGGTGGAGCTGGGCTTCGAGATCGTGGCCACCAGCGGAACGCGCGAAGTCTTGACGCGCGCCGGGGTGCCCTCGGAGTTCGCACCGAAGGTGGGTGAGGCCCGCCCGAACATCGTGGACCGCCTGCGCAACGGCGAGATCGACATGGTGTTCAACACCACGGAGGGCGCACAGGCCATCCGCGACAGCCGCTCCATGCGGCGTCAGACGCTGATGAGCGAGGTGCCGTACTTCACCACCATCGCCGCCGCGAGCGCCGCCGTCACGGCCATCGAGGCCCGCCGGACCACCCCGCTGACCGTTCGTTCCATTCAGGAGTACCACGAGCAGACGGCCCCCCGGGGCAAGACGCTGGTGCCGCCCGCGGAATGACGCTTCGTCAAGACGTTGACTGCGTCCCGTTTTGGTGATTGGTTCCCCAGATGAAGGAGCGCGTCCAGACCGTGATTGACGAAGTGCTGCGGCCGCTCCTCGAGGCGGACGGCGGCGGCGTCGACCTGCTGCACGTGGGGCCCACGCGGGTGAGCCTGCGTCTGCGCGGCAAGGCGGCCTACAGCGTGGGCGGGCGCTACATCCGCACGCTGGTCATCGAGCCGCTGCTCCGCAAGGCGTCCGGTGTGCCCGACCTCGAGGTGGTCTTGGAAGACGAGGTCACGCGGCCCCGGTCGCTCGAGATGGACGCCAGCGAAGTCATGCGCGAGATCGAAGAGCAGGAAGCACGCGACCGCGCAGGCTCCTGAAGGCTTCGCGCTTCTAGAACAGCGACTTGGCCAGCAGCGCCACGGCGCAGGCCCCCGAGATGGTCAAGATGGAGAGGCGCAGCGGGCGTCCTTCCACGCGGCCCATCAAGAAGCGGCTGAGCCACAGGCCGGTCACGGTGGGCGCCAAGAGGAAGAGCCCCAGCCACAGGTCGAGCGCGGTGAAGTCGCTGCGGCCTAAGCGGCCGGCCAACGTGGTGATGCTGCCTACCGCGAACGCCAGCGCCAAGCTCGCGCGCACCGTGGGGCCGTTGTCGTCTTTGTAGAGGAGGGCCAGCGGCGGGCCGCCCATCGCCGACAGGTAGTCTGCCGCGCCACTGAAGAAACCGGCGGCCGACTCTGTGCGCCGATTGCGCGCGACCTTGCGCGACGTGGACAGCAGCGCCACCGCCACCAGGGTAATCGTGCCGATGATGCCGTTGCGCGCGGCTTCCGGCACCGTGATGAGCAGCATGCCGACGGCGGTGCCCGGGAAGCGTCCCAGGGTCATGAAGGCTACGCTGCGCAAGTCGGCGTGCTGGCGCTCGCGGTAGAGCATCAGGAAGCTCAGAGGCAACCCCACGCAGAGCTGTGGCATGGGGGCGAGCCGTGGGTCCACCAGCAGCAGCACGGGCACGCTGACGATGCCGAAGCCAAAGCCCACAGTGCCCTGCACCGTCGCCGCGATCACGGTCACGGCGAGCGCGAACGCGAGCGTCAGCGGGTCGAGGGTCAGCAGCTCCACGCGCCCCGGGGTAGCAGGTTTTCTGGCGGCCGTCGCCCAGCGCGTGACACGGAGATTCCGCCCTCGACACAATTGCCAGGAGTCTGGTAGACGCTCTCTGGTCGATGCACGCAATGGAGGTCGGCTCAGTCCTCGTAGACCGCTACGAAATCGTCCGCCTGCTCGGTTCCGGCGGCATGGGCGTCGTGTTCGAGGCGTACGACCGGGTGCGGGGCGAGAACGTGGCGCTCAAGACGCTGCGTCGCCTGCTGCCGTCCTCGGTGTACAGCCTGAAGCGCGAGTTCCGCACCCTCGCCGACCTCGACCATCCGAACCTGGTCCGGCTCTACGACCTCAGCGTGGGCGACGACGCCTGCTTCTTCACGATGGAGCTGGTGGATGGCGTCGACCTGCGCGCGTACGTGCGCGGTGGCCTCGGACCGGATCAGCCCATCCACGACACCGACCGCCTGCGCGCCTCCTTCGTGGAGCTGCTGCGTGGCCTCGAGGCGCTCCACGCGGCAGGCCTGCTTCATCGCGATCTGAAGCCGTCGAACGTGAAGGTGTCCTCATCGGGGCGCGTGGTCCTGCTGGACTTCGGGATCGTGTTCGAGACGCGCGCGGCTCGCTCGACGGACCGCGTGGAGCTCTTTGGGACGTTCCCGTACATGGCGCCCGAGCAGGTGCGCGGTGAGCTCGAATTGTGCGACGCGAGCGACATATACGCCGTGGGTGTCATGCTCTTCGAATTCCTCACGGGGCGCTTCCCGTTCGAGGGGAGTGGCATTCAGATGCTGCTCTCGAAGCAGGTCGCCGACCCTCCGCGTCCGTCGCTCTACATGCCGGGCGTTCCGCCGGACCTCGACGACCTCACTGCCGAGCTGCTCTCGCGTGAGGCGGGGTTGCGGCCCACCACGTCCGACGCCGTTGGGCGCCTGTCGCGGACGAGCAGCAGTCGCCGCAGCTCGAATCCACCGGCGCACACGCTGGCGCTCGTGGGCCGAGAGCGCGAACTCGAGATCCTGCTGGAACGCTTTCACCACCGCGAGCCCGAGCGCCCCACGCTGGTGCGGGTGCGGGGGCGACCCGGGGTGGGAAAGTCCGCGCTCGTGGACGAGTTCGTGCGCCGCGTGCGGCGGGATGGCTCGGCGATAGCGCTCACTGGGCGCTGCCACGAGACCGAGTCGGTGCCGTTCAAGGGCCTGGACGCGTGGGTGGACGCCCTCAGTCAGCTGCTGGTGGCGGCCAGCAAGAGCGAGCTGGCCGCGCTGGTTCCTGCCGATGCCGAGGCGCTGTCCACGCTGTTTCCGGTGCTCGAGCGCGTGGCGCCCTTCGCTCGCTCAGGCCAGCGCGCCGGCATGGAGGACGAGCCTTCCACACGCCGGCGCGGGTTTGCGGCCCTGCGCGAGATGCTTCGACGCCTCGCGCTTCATCACCCGCTGGTGCTCGTCCTCGACGACGCGCAGTGGGCCGACCATGACGCGGCGCTCGGGGTGGTGGACCTGCTGCGCGGTGTTCGTCGTCCCAACGTCATGGTCGTGCTCGCCGAGCGGACCGGGTCGGGCGGCCCCCTGTCGCGCGCGCTCGGTGATGTGCAGGAGATGGGCGAGATCGCGCACGTGGACCTGGAGCTCGCGCCGCTGGACGGTGAGTCGATTCGGAAGCTCATCGCGGCTTCGGTCGCGGACCCTGCGGTGGTCGAGCTGGTGGTGTCGAAATCGGCTGGGAGCCCATTCGCGGCCGTCACGCTGTCCCGCCTGTTCAGCGGCCTCGATGGGGTGACCAGCGAGCGTGATGCTCATGTTCCGGTGGAAGACCTTGGTCCGCCAGCGCGCCGCGTCACTCGAGGTGGGTCGCCGGCGTGCGCTGGAGCGCCTGGCCTTGGCGGGAGAGCCGTCCAGCATTGCGCAGCTCGGCCTCGAGCGAACCGACCTCGATGGGCTGCGTTCGGCGGGGTTCGTCCGCTCCATTCGGTCCCCCACCCAGGACCTCGTCGACACCGCTCACGACTTGATCCGCTCGTCCATCGTGGCGTCCGTCGACGCCATCACGCGTGCGGAGCTCCACCGTGAACTCGCGACCGCGCTTCTGAAGGTGAGCCCCGACGCGCACGATCGGCTCGCTCGGCACTACGCGGGCGCAGGCGACGGAGCGCGCGCCCAGCAACACGCGCTCGAGGCGTCCGGCCAAGCCCGCGCGGCCTACGCGTTCGGCCGCGCCGCCGAGATGCTCGAGCTGGCGGCTAGCGTGGCCGAGGCCTCGGAGCGTCCAGCGCTCATGGCAGCGGTGGCCGAGTGCTTGACGCTCGGCGGGCTGTACGAACGCGCAGCCGCGCGCTTCCTCGAAGCCAGCGAGCTCGCGGACGAAGACCACCGCAACGAGTGGCGCAGGCGTGCCGCCGAGGCGCTGCTGTTCGCGGGACGCCTCGACCAGGGCCTCGACCTGCTGGAGCGGATCGCCGACGACGTGGGGGCGACCATCCCGGCCACGCGGGCGGCGGTGCTCTTTCAGCTCGCGAAGCACGAGCTGAGGCTGTCGCTCCGCGGCCTCGACTCGACGATCCGCCCCATGGTTCCCGGGCTCGAGAGACAGCGTGAGCGCGTCCGCACCCTCGGGGCAGTCTCCGTCCAGTACATGCCCATGGACCCGTTCCGTGGGCTGGTGCCCATGTCGCGGCACCTGGATGCCGCTCTGGCGCTCGGCGACCTCGATGAGGTCTGTGTGGCACTCGGGATGGAGGCCTGCGCGCGCGCGGGGTTCGGCTGGCGGGCCGGTGCGGCCAAGACCATCACTCGCCTCGAGCGCCTCGAGGCGGAGCACGGCGCACCCGTGGCCGGCGTCTTTGCGCAGCTGGCGCGCATCTTCGACACCATCATCGACGGCCGGCGGGACCTAGCGTGCGAGCACGCGGCGGAAGCCCACCGGCGGCTCGCGCAGCACCGCGCGGCGCCGCCTTGGCTGGTGTCCACGGCGTGGTTCGTGTCCAGCTTTCCCATGCGCTTCGACGTTCGCCCGGCCGCGTTCGACGAAGCTCGCGCCTACGTCGAAGCCCGCGAAGAGCGGGTGGGGCGCTACGCGGAGCTGCGGCTTCGCAACCTGTTGCTCCCGCTGCACGACCTGCTGGTGGGGGCGCCCGAGGTGGTCATCGCGAACGTGGAGCGAGCCAAGACGGACTCACCCATCCAACGGGACCTCTCCAATCGCTCGGCGTCCGAGAACTACGCCGCTTGGGCGCACCTCTACCTGGGCGATGCGGCCACGGCCTACCGGGTTGCCGACGGTGTCCGGACGGCGTTCCGGCGACAGGGGATGTGGCGCTCGTCCATCCCGCGCGGGTTCTGCGCGATGACCATCGCCGGAAGCGCGCTCGCGCTGGGCGACGCGAAGATGGTGAGCCTCGCGCGCAAGGACTTCGGGGCACCGGCGAAGGGCGTCGAGCGGCTCTACGACGACGCGCTCGCCGCGATGGTGGCGCTGTCGGAGGGGAACACGACTGGCGCGAGCGCCATGCTGGTCTCCCTCCGCGAGCGTGCCCAGCAAGGCGCGTTTCCGTTGTTCGAGGCGCTCGCTTGCTGGGGTCTCTCGTCGCTCGACGCGGGCGATGGCGCCGCGCGTGCGCGCGCTACCTCGCGGTCATCGAGGGCAGCGGCATCGTGGCGCCCGACCGCTTCTTCTGGTCGCTGCTGCCGGTGGGCCCGAGGCCGCTAGCGGCCTGACGGACCGTAGCGGTCGAAGTACCGAGCGAGCTGCTTCGCCGCAGTGCCGCGGTCGGCGCCGACGCGGAGTGATGCGGTGCGAAGGTCCACCGCGCTGAGGTCCGTGGCGGTGGCGGCTCCGGCGAGTGACGCGAACACCGCGGGCTTCAGGTAGTTCTCCACGAACTCCTTCACGTCGTCCCAGCGCGTGGGGAGCGCGTCGTGGTCTTCCCGAAAGGCGGCTTCCGCCCTGCGGAAGGGGTCGTCGAGCGACGAGCCGGACTCGGGGCCCGACGGCGTGGTGCTGATGCGCCCTCGCTCGACGGGCCGGAGGGAGCCGATGGAGAGGGCGTCGTGACACGCGTCAGCGTCGATCCGCTCGCGGGGATGTCGCTTCTCGATGCGGTCGGCGAACTGCATCAGCTCTCGGAAGTTGCCGTCCCAGCGGTGGCCCGCCAGCAGGTCTCTTGCGCCCGGCGTCAGGCGCTCCTCGATGGACTCGCCGCGCGGGTTGGTGCGCGAGGCGAGGTAGGCCTCGATGTCGGCGTAGCGCTCGCGCAGGGGAGGGACCTCCACCACGTCGCCGGCGAGCCGGAACCACAGGTCGAGCCGGAATTCCCCGCGCTGCGCGGCGGCGCGCAGGTCCTTGTTGGTGGACGCGACCACGAGCGTGTCGGAGACGCTGGTGGTGCCGTAGCGCCCCATCCGCTCGTATTCGCCGCGGTCCAGGAAGCGCAGCAGCATGGGCTGGATGTCGAGCGGCAGCTCACCCAGCTCGTCCAGGAAGAGCGTGCCTTGGTTGGCCGCCTCGACCGCGCCCACGATGCGCTGCGTGCAGCCGCTGAAGGCACCCTTCTCGGCGCCGAAGAGCTCGCTGCGCGCGAGGTCTCGCTGGAAGAGCCCGCAGTTGCGCGCCACGAACGACCCGGCGCGGCCCGAGCGGCGGTGGAAGCAGCGCGCGAGCCCTTCTTTGCCCGAGCCCGAGGGGCCGAGGATGAGCAGCGTCTTTGCCCCCGTGGCGGCGGCGTCCACCACGCGCAGCACGGCCTTCCGCATGGAGTCGGAGGCGAGGACGAGACCCTCGCCACGGAAGACCTCGAGCTCTGCGAACGCGCGGTTCTGGCGGGCCACGTAGCGCTCGATCGAAGCAAAGGACTCCATCCAGCTCGGCTGAACCGTCTCGTGCAAGTCGAGCACCAGCGCGCCGCCGCTGCGGAGCGGAATCCCCCCGGCGCGCGGCGCGGATGCAGGCACTGCCTCCGGCACGAGCGAGAGCTTCACGGACTCGCCGCGCTCGGCTGTCCAGCGCCGGATGGACGCCAACAGCGAAGCGCCAAACGCGTCGGCCGAGCTGTAGTCCGCGTCCTCCGGGAGGTCGCTCGACACCCTGGTCATGCGTGCGGGGGCGAGCTGCACCACCACGTCTGCGCCGGGGGCGACGCGCAATTCACCTCCGCGGTTGAGCTCCACGAGTGAGCCGTTCGTGGACCCGAGGTCTATCAGGCGAGTCCCTTCTGAGGTGGCTTCGATGGCCAGATGGGAGGCCGACACGCTGGGGTGGTCCACCGTCAGGAACTTCACCGATCGGGCCTCGTGGCCCGTGTCGGGACGCCGCCCGACGATGAGTTGATCGCCTACCGCCAGTTGGACGTCGACAGGCGTCTCGTGTCCCGGACCGGCGATTGTGATGCGTGTCATCTGGCGGCTCCTTGGCGGAGTCTCGCGAATTGGTTCGTGGAATGCGATCGCATTCCGAGGCGTGCGGTCACTCAGGGGGGCAGCGCGGTCGAGACGTAGACGGTTTTCATGTCGCTTCTCGCCCTTGATGACCCGTGCTGCGTTCGCCGAACCCTGGCACATCGCTTGCGGTGCACGGCGGCAACGATGCTGCGCTCACCGAGCGCGAGGTCACCGCGCTCGCGATGACGATTGATGGGGCTGCCGGGAAGCAGGTTGCCCACTCCCTCGGAGTGTCGCCAGGCAGCGTGACGCGCATTCTCACTGGGATCGCGGCGCGATTGGGGCTCGCCTCGAGGGCCGGAGTCGCCTGCGTGCTTTGGTGTCGCCGCTCGGATCGCCCGGCGCCGGTGGTCCGGCCGAAGCTGACGCCGGCGGAGGAGCGGGTGCTCGCGCTCGTCGGAGTCGGGCTGACCAACGCCGCGATCGCACGCGCGCGCGGTACGTCGGTTCGCACGGTGGCCAACCCAGGTGTCGTGCGATCCCCTCGAGAAGACTGGGCGGCCGACAGCAGACGTTGCGGCTGCTTTGGTTGTGTGAATGGTGGTTGGTGCTGGCGGCATTCGCCAGGTTCAAGTGGTGGGCGTCGTCAGTTCAGCCCGTTCACGAGCGTGGGGCTGACACGCTGCGTCGTCGTGCCGTCGCCGAGTTGACCATAGTCGTTTCTGCCCCAGCAGCCTGCGGTCCTGTCCGCCAGCCGCGCGCAAGCGTGACCCCCGCCCGTGCTG